>JBOFWE010000384.1:0-8972 GCA_051653465.1 Selenomonadaceae bacterium
AACTTTTATGGGGGCATGAGCATGAATCTCAGCGAAAAAATCGCCATTATTACCGGTGGCAATCAGGGAATTGGCCTGGCAACGGCAACGGCACTGGCAGCCGCAGGCGCCACTGTCATAATTGCTGCAAGAAAGGAAGCGGCGGGCCAGCAGGCCGTTACTTCTATTCAGGCAAAATATCCGGGCCAGGCATATTTTTATAAAGTCGATATCACCGATCCAGCTGCAGTAAACAAAATGATGCAAGCAATACAAGAAAAATTTGACCATATCGACATTCTGGTAAACAATGCCGGTATCTGCAGCCTCTCCCTCCCCTTTGAAGACCTGTCAATTGAAAGCTGGGACCGCGTTATGGATGTCAACGTAAAGGGCCTGGTCCACTGCATCAAAGCGGTAATTCCATTGTTCAAAAAACAAGAAAAAGGAAAAATCATCAACATAGCTTCTTTGGCCGGAGAAGTCGGCGGCATTGCTACTTCAGCGGATTATGTTGCCAGCAAGGCAGCTGTTATCGGCATTACCAAATCACTTGCCCGTTATCTGGGACCTTACAACATCAATGTCAATGCCGTAGCACCCGGTTTCATCGCGACGGATATGACTGCTGCTATGTCCATACCGACCGGCTCCATTCCGCTGCGACGGAGCGGTCAGCCAGACGATGTGGCCAACGGGATTGTATTTTTAGCCTCCGACCGAGCGGATTATATTACCGGAACAACGCTCGATATAAATGGTGGCTTGTATATGAAATAATTTTTCACCTAAGCTTTTCACCCGCTGTCAAAATCTCGGGCTAGTTTATAAAAATATAACGACAAAGGCGGCATCCATTTGGATGCCGCCTTTGTTGTCGTTAAGCCTAATAAAATAAACTGCGATCGTTTTCTTTTAAACCTTAAACCGCTGGATTGCCTTTTGCAGATCTTCAGCGATACTGGCCAAATGCTGGCTGGCTGAGGCAATTTCTTCCGTTGAAGCCGACTGTTCTTCGGTCGCGGCCGAAATCGTCTGCGTCTGCTCCGATGCTTTTTTTCCTTCCTGATCGATGGTATCCACCGCCTGCACCATTTTCTGGGTACCGCTCGTAATATCCGCAATGGCTTTTGATATTTCACTGATCTGCAGCGTCATGACCCGGACCATGCCCAGGATTTCTTCAAAGCTGCTGCCAGCCAGGGAAACAATCTGCGTCCCGGCATCTACTTCTTTCTTGCCCATCACCATAAATTCAACGGCTGAATTTGTCTTGAGCTGCACTTCGTTGATCAATCCGGTAATCTGTTTTGCCGCAGCCTGTGACTGCTCGGCGAGCTTGCGTACTTCCTCGGCGACCACAGAGAAGCCGCGGCCAGCTTCCCCGGCCCGGGCTGCTTCAATCGCAGCATTTAAGGCAAGCAGATTCGTCTGCCCTGAAATATTTGAAATCGCATCGACAATCTGCCCGATCTGCTTCGATTTTTCCTCGAGTTCGCAGATTACCATCGCGGTATCGTTCGTTTTTTCCTCAATGATTTTCATCTGGGATACGGCTTTTTTAATAGCCCCTTCCCCCTCGTTAGCCTTAGACGCTGTATTTTCTGCAGAATCCGATACGATGCCCGTGTTATCGGCAACCTGCTGAATTGCACTCGATATCTGGTGTACAATTTCGTTGGCCTCATCGGTCAAAGTCAGCTGCCGTTGTGCACCTTCGGCAACGGTTGTTACCGAGCCGGCAACCTGGTTAGAGGCCTGTGCTGACTGCTCGGCATTCGCTGTTAATTCCTCCGAGGAAGCCGACAACTGCTGGGCAGCGTCCCCCAGCTGCTTGATCAGGGAATTTACATTATTTTTCATTTCATCAACAGCCCTTGATACAGAGCCAAATTCGCTTTGGTCCTCCAGACTGGACTGGCTGACCGCCTTTGAAAAATCGCCGGTCGACAAGATCCCCAGATATTTAACAACATCATTGAGCCGGGTAGATATCTGCTTTACAATGATCCAGCCCAGCAGTAAGCCCACGATGACGGCCAGAAAAATTACCGAAACAAACACCGTATTAGCAAAGGCAAATTCTCGCTCATTTTGCTTGTTCATTTCTTCGGCATCTTTTTTGCTTTCAGTTGCCAAGACAATCAGCTTTTTGGTGAAAGAATCTGAATAAGCCTTGCCTTCATTTTTGTAAAGAGTATAGGCTTCTTCATTTTTATTCTGCGCTGCCAGGGCAATAACTTTCACCCGAACTTCACGATATTTACCGAGAGTCTCCCGGATATCCTTTATTTCGCTTCGTTTATTGTCGTCAATCGGCATTTGTTCGAGCTTCGTCAGATTTTCATCAAATTGCTTTGCCCGCGCTGCCATTTCATCTATAAGTGCCTTTGACTCAGCATCGGTTGTTTTTTGCAATAAGGCGAACAAATTTGCCTCAATCCGACGGGCATGAATGCGATTTTCATTCGCCAGTTCCACCGCAGCCATCTTTTCTTCATACATTTTAACCATCGAGTCATTTGTTTTGCTTAAAAAATGATACCCTGTACCGCCAATGCCGACTACCGCCAACAGTAAAAACGAAATCAACAATATGAGTTTTTGGGTAACCTTTAAATCATTCAACCACTTCAAAAAAATCGCTCCTTCTATATCTCATTTACTTTTATAAAAAAATCCTGACAACAGATTTTTTTTAGCGTCGTCTTGCCTTAACTATCCCGTATAACTTCAACTGCTACTATAAACAAGTTTTTTCTACATAGTCCCTTTTTATCCAACTCTTATATTCTACTCTTATCATTTTTACTTGCATACATTTTTTTACTTTTAGGAATATTTTTCTATTTGCAACAGGCCTTATGCCCCACATCCTGTAGCTTTTTCCCTATAAAAAAACGGGGCATAATGATTTTCACCATTATGCCTCGCCGTGCTATCAAAAATACTTCCTTGCCCACTGCATTTTCAGCCGGCAAAATTTCTTGCAATTGTAAATATAATAAAATACAGCAGCCAAAAAACCGGCATTACCGCTGAACCGGCTTTCAGGCTAACCCCACTTTTCATCTGCCGCCAATCCTGCCGGATTACATGCCCCAGTAAAAATGGTAGCGCGATAAAAAGTGCCGGATTAGCAGCAAAGGCCGCCGGAATATCAAGTGCCACTAAAGAAAGACACATGGTAGTAAGACCGCAACCCGGGCAGAAATATCCGGTAAGGCTTTTAAACGGACAAGGGACATCCACTCCCGCATACAGATGCAGCAATAAGTACCCCAGCAACAACAAGCCAATGGTCAGATATCTTTTTACAAGCTGCCGCCCTCGAACAAGCTGATCCTCTGTCATTGCGAGGTTTTAGTCCTGATTCTGCTCAGAAGAATCCGTATCAGTAGCCGCAAGACTGCTCGGTGCTGCCTGCACGGAATCAAAATCGACGATATCATTCAAGGTCATCTGAATCAAAACATTAGAAATCAGCCCCAAGCCAAACAATCCCAAAATAAGATATACCAAGGCCATATTCTTATCCCCTGGCATATGACGCTGTTCCTTGGCTTCGAGCAGGCTTTCACCCATTCTATAATACCAATAAAGTCCATAAATCCCGCAGGTAATAAAAGTATATAAAATAGCCATACCACCGGAAGCACTCGTTCTCCGCCCCACAGCCAGATGCGTTTCATTCGTCACCTTATACAGCCAATAAATACCATAAATACCCAATGTAAAAATACAAAGAACAATACACAACAAAATATTTCTCTTTTTCATCCATCCATCTCCTTTTTCTGAAATAATATCGTTCCATTATACACTATATTTCCTAACTTCTGTCAATGGGACCATAGGGAGGCCAGTCAAATTGACTGGACAGATTGCGCCGCATATTGTACGATAAATCCATATTTTAGCATATTATATCTATCGATTCGCGGTAAAAGGCGGTGAAAGAATTTGCTCCCTCAATTAAAAGAAAAAACAGTCTGGCTGCGCCAGTATCTCGCCGATTTTCCCCTTGACAAGAAAGCCCTGACCCTGCTCGCCGGCCTCGAACTGCTGCAAAAAAACTATGCGGCAGCTTTGTCGGCAGCCCGCAAAGCTTTTAGCAGCGATACGGCTGACAGCGAACTCCTGCAGGTATATGCCGAAGCGTTATTGGGACTTAGGCAAGCTGCCGAGGCCTTGGATTTACTGGAAACAGAGAGAAAACATTTCCCGGGAAATCCGGATGTCCTGCTGCTGCTGGCACGTGCCTATGAAGAACGGGGACGGCTGCTGGAAGCGGCTGCAATACTTAAAGAGGCTTTCGAGTCAACCTCTACGATAGCGGACGCCGACCTGCGATGTCATATAAAAGGTGAGCTCGGCGGTATCTACTGCCGTATCGGAAAAAACCAACAGACCGCGGCCGCCTTCCTCGCGGCCAGCAACGAACCTGCTGATCCGCAGGATCGACTGGCCGCCTACAGCAGCTATCTGATGTGCACAAACTACCAGCTCAGTTTATCAACAGAAGCTGAGCTCTTGGCACATAGACAGTATAATGCTCTGCTCCCGCCGCTCATACCATATCTTCACCAGCACCACCGATTGGGGCGGAAAAAGCTGCGTATTGGCTATCTGTCTGCTGATTTTTATCACCACGTCATGGCTTATTTTCTGTTTCCACTGCTTCACTGCTGGGATCATAACACCTTTGAAATCTTCTGCTACCAGCGTAATGAATTCAGCGATGATGCCACCGAGCAGCTTCAGGCCGGCGGCGCCAGCTGGCGCAATATAGCCGGACTCTCTGCCCAGCTGGCAGCCAAGCAAATTTACGAAGATGAAATCGATATTCTGGTCGAACTCGGCGGACATACCGCCGAAAACGCTCTGGAGATACTGGCCTATAAACCAGCGCCACTACAGCTGTGCGGCATCGGTTATATCAATACCACCGGGCTCGCTGCCACCGATTATTTTTTGACAGACTGCCATATTGATCCTCCCGGGGAAAACGACCACTGTTTTTCTGAAAAACTGCTGCGCCTTGAACACAGCCAGTGGTGTTATGCCCCGCGCATCGATGCCCCTGACTGCCAGATGGCCCCTGTCATAAAAAACGGCTTTATAACCTTTGCCTGCTTCAACAACTATGCCAAACTCACCGACGAAATGCTGCTGCTTTGGCAGGAACTGCTCCAACAGCTGCCTCAGGCGAAACTTATCTTAAAAAACAAGTTTTTCCTTACCCCCAGCGGCTGTCAGCAGGCAACGGCTCGCTTTGAAAAACTCGGCTTAAATATGAAACAGATCGAGCTTCGTCCGGCCTCAAAAACACATCTTGCCGAATACCTGGAAACAGATATTGCCCTCGATACATATCCCTATGTCGGCGGTGCTACTACCTGCGATGCCCTCTATATGGGCATTCCGGTCATTACCCTTGCCGGTTCCCGCCACCGCACGCGCTTTGGCCTGAGCATGCTGAAAAATGTCGGCCTGGAAAATTGTCTGGCAAAAACCCCTGACGCATATCTTGCCCAAGCCATAACACTGGCCACTGACACCTATTATTTAAACGAACTTCACCAAGGACTGCTGCGAAAAAATATGCTTGCCTCGCCGCTGATGAATCCTAGCCTGTATATGAAGGATCTTGAAGCAGCCTACCAGCAGATCTGGCATAAATTCTGTACATCAAGTTAAAGAAATGACGTGATATTTTGGAACTGCATCAACTGGCTGCATTTTTGTCAGCCTCCATCCTTATAACCCTGGCTCCCGGACCGGATATCCTCTATTTGCTCGCAACGAGCATTGCCGGCGGCAAAAAAAGCGGCGCCGCTCTATCGCTGGGGCTTTGCAGTGGACTTGTATTTCATACCTTTCTCGTTGCGGTCGGTGTCGCCGCCCTTATTCAATCTTCGCCACTGCTGTTTCAACTGCTAAAATACCTCGGGGCCGGCTATCTGCTTTATCTGGCCTGGTGCTCCTGGATAGCGAGAAACTCACAGCTTGCCCTGACAACAGCCGCTGTCGAACCTCCCGGCAAACTATACCGACGCGGCCTTATCATGAATATGGTAAATCCCAAGGTTTTGATTTTCTTTCTGGCCTTTCTGCCCCAGTTTATTGATCCAGCGGGGAGTAGCAGCACGCTGCAAATTCTGCTACTCGGATTTTTATTTGGCCTTCAGGCCTGCCTGCTGTTTCTTGGCATTTCAGTTCTCAGCGAAGCCATCCGGCAAAAGGTGCTCAGCCGGGCTGGATTTCCTCGCCACATGGCCCAGCTTCAGACCTTAATTCTCGCCTCCATCAGTTTGGCACTGCTTTGCACTTAATCATACCTCTTTATGGTGTTCTCTCTCAAAAACAAAACCGCCGGCAAATGCCAGCGGTTTTGTTTTCATTTTTAATGAATCGCCTTTTTCTTAAACCGGCCACCAACAATATCGTGCACCGGAGCAATTGTGACAAACGACGATTCGTCTTTCTCCCTGACGATTTCCTTCAGTTTATCAACTTCAAGCCGTGTGACCACACAATACAGCACCTTTTTCAAGTCACCCGTATAACCGCCCTCTCCATGGAGAAGCGTCACGCCTCGTCCGAGACGGTCCATCAGGGCCAATGCAACATCGTCATGGTTATCGGTAATGATCATCACAGCATACGATTCGTCAAGCCCTTTGATGACGACATCAATCATTTTTGCAATGACAAAATAGGCCACCAGCGAGTACATGGCCTTATCCCAGCCAAATACAAGCCCGGCACTGCTGAGAATGAAGAGGTTAAAAAACATCACCACTTCCCCGACGGAAAAAGTACTGCGCTTGTCCATGATGATCGCAATAATCTCTGTTCCGTCGAGCGAGCCACCATTGCGAATGATAATGCCGACACCAGCGCCAGTGATAATCCCGCCAAAAATAGCTGCCAAAAACAGATCATCGGTAACGCCGGGAATTGGTTCAAAATAGCCGGAAAAAAACGAAAATACACAGATGGCAAATGCCGTCGAAATCGTAAAGGTTTTGCCGATCTGCTTATATCCCCAATATAAAAACGGAATATTGAGCACCAGCATATAGAAACTCAGCGTCATATTCGTCAAGGAACTCAGAATAATCGATATGCCGACAATTCCTCCGTCGATGATATGATTTGGCACCAGAAAAATCTCCAGTCCCACCGCATAGATCAGTGCGCCAAGAAACAGCATCAGATATTTTTTGAAATACGCCGCGGCTTTGCGACGATGGGCCTTCTTTCGTTTTTCCTCGGCAACTACTGCCGGATCCAGTATGTTTTCACTTTCGGTCATAAATCACTTCTCCTTCATGTAAAACTTATACTTCTATTATATAGGAAGGCTGACCTCAATTGCAAATCACTCTCGATATCACCGTCCCTATCAATTGATTGTTTTGAATGTTTTTGATTTATTTTGATTTATTTTGATTGACTTTGACCTAGTTTGAATGGTATATTAGTGACAGAAAGGCGTGATCTTTATGCTGACAGAAGAACGTTATGCCACAATTTTAAAAATTCTCGAAGAAAAAAAAGCGGTAACCGTCATTGACCTCACAAACCTGTTAGACACTTCCGAGTCAACGATTCGCCGGGATTTAAATGCTCTGCATAAAAATGGCAAACTCTATAAAGTCTATGGCGGCGCAACGGCCATAGACAATAAATACACCACCCGCGAAGATGATGTCCGCACAAAGCAGGATCTCCATATGCAGGAAAAATCACGGATCGGCCAGACAGCCGCGCAGATGATCAAACGCAACGATTTTGTCTATCTCGACGCCGGTACCACCACCGAAAGCATGCTGGAGCATCTGACTGAAAAAAATGCCACCTATGTGACAAATGGCATTTCGCATGCCACCAGGCTCTCAGCACTTGGCTTTAAGGTTTTTATAATCGGTGGCCAGCTTAAGGATGCAACCGGTGCGGTCATTGGCACCGAAGCGATGAACAACCTGCGTTCCTACAACTTCACCAAAGGATTTTTTGGGGCCAACGGCATCAGCATCAAAGCTGGCTTTTCGACCCCGGATTCCAGCGAAGGACTGGTCAAGGGAGAAGCTTTAGCCAGATGCCGCAAAGCCTATATTCTTGCTGACTCCTCAAAATTCAACAAGATTTCACCCATCACCTTCGCCAATATTGCCTGTGCTACCATTATCACAAATACTCTGAAAGATCGTAAATATCATGATTATACAAAAATTATTGAAGTAACCTGCGAGGGGAGTGAAGAAAAATGATCTACACGGTAACCTTTAATCCGGCACTCGACTATATTGTCCGTCTTGACAGCTTCACCGCCGGTGAAATTAACCGCATGCAGTATGAACAAATCATGCCGGGCGGCAAGGGCATCAATGTATCGATTGTCCTTAACAACCTCGGCATCGAAAACCGAGCCCTTGGTTTTATTGCCGGCTTTACCGGTAAAGAAATTGAACATCAGCTGACTGCTACCGGCTGTAAAAGTGATTTTATCGAACTTCCGGCCGGAAATTCCCGCATCAATGTGAAAATCAAGGCCGATAAGGAAACGGAAATCAACGGCCAGGGACCTAATATTCCTCCGGAATTCCTCGAACGGCTGCTGAAAAAAATGGATGAACTGCAGGCAGATGATATTCTCGTCCTCGCCGGCAGCATTCCCAGTACCCTGCCGGATGACATTTATCAGCGAATTTTAAAGCGCCTTGACGGCAAGGGAATTCGTGTCGTCGTCGATGCAACCTGCAATCTGCTGCTCAATGTACTAAAATACAAACCCTTCCTGATCAAGCCCAATAACCACGAACTCGGTGAAATGTTTGGCGTCGTGCTCAAATCTGATGAAGAAATTATTCTTCATGCCAAAAAACTTCAGGAACGCGGCGCGCAAAATGTACTGATTTCGATGGCCGGTGACGGGGCAATTTTACTCACTGCCGATGGCAGCGTTTTCAGATGTGCCGCCCCTA
>JBOFWE010000385.1:0-36330 GCA_051653465.1 Selenomonadaceae bacterium
ATTAAAAATTTAAAAAATTACAAATATGCATTCTCTAATCTCACTACTATCAAGTCAAAAACATTATAAATATATTTATCAAATGATTTTAAAAAAGGACAAATCGAAAGTTTTCAACCTGCCCTTTACTGTTTGTATTTTTAAATAAAATTTTAAATCGAGCTTATCTTTAAACAAGCTTCCTCTTACCAGTCTTATTACTTGATGAATTTTTTTCTCATTTAAAACTACTTATCTTCGATTCCAAATATTTATTAAAGTCACCCAAAAACTTACTTATAATTTTCAATTCTGCATCGTCATATTCTGCAAGAAAGTTTTTATCTCGCTCTTCCCATGCAGAGTGACGTTCAATATGTTCTTCAAATAAGGTTTGACCTTTTTCTGTTAATCTATAATAAATTTCTTTTCTATTATCCTCACATTGATAACTCACAATATCGCCACTAGCTAATAGTTTTTTTACTATTTTACTAACAGCGCTTGTTGTCAAGGCCATTTTTAAGGAAATTTTTGTAACATTGGGCTGTTCTATCTTACCAATTAAATCAATGCAATGAATTTCTGAATATCCATACCCATATAAGATGTCTTTAGAAGTTAATTTATTTAACATATCTTGTTTCTCATAAAGCTCTGCAAATTGAGAAAGCAATAATTTTATATTGTTCATAATATATCCTCCATTTTGCGTCTCTGGACGCCATTTTTTCGTCCTTGGACATAATACTAACACATTTTTGCGTCCTAGGCAATAATAATTAATTAAAGCCAAAAGAAATTATTGACTTTTCTTTCTTTTTGATAGTTTTTTGTAACTAATTATAATTTCTCGCAGCATTATTGATTATTTTTTTATATTCATCCAAACACTGCTCGCGGACCCATGACAAGTAACTCACTGGCTATCCGTTATGATTTTCTTCGGATTATTTTCTGCATTTATATCAGTATTCTGTTGTGCCTTATTGGTCAAACTTACGGTCATACAACAAGGCGGCATTGAGCACTACCAGAACCGAACCCACATTATGAACGATTGCACCAGTAATTGGATTAAGCAATCCCATTACTGACATAACAACACCAACGAAATTAATACACATGGAAGCTGTGATATTTCCCTTAATCGTGCTAAGTGTTGAACGTGAAAGTCTCTTAAGATAGGGTATTTTAGAAATATCATCACCCATTAAAGCAATGTCAGCTGCCTCTATAGCCATGTCACTGCCCATACTTCCCATAGCTGCGCCTACGTCAGCGATTTTAAGTGCAGGCGCATCATTAACTCCATCACCAATCATGCAAACAATTTTACCTTCACGTTGAAGTTTAGTAATATTTGAGACTTTTTCTTCAGGTAGTAACTCTGCATGTACGGTAGCAATCCCGACCTGCTTCGCAAAAAAGTCAGCCGTTTTATGGTTATCTCCGGTTAAAAGAATGGTTTTTACATCCATATCCGCCAGCTTTGATACCACCTCTTGTGCCGTCGGCCGCAATATATCTGATAATGCAACCACTCCAATACATGCTTCACCTAAACCAATTAGAATTGAGGCTTTTCCTTGCGCACGCAATTTTTCTAAAGCAGAGTTTATCTTTTGTTTAATTTTTATACCATTACTTATAAGATATTTTTCATTGCCACAATAGAGCTTCTTATCAGCCACAATCGCAACTATTCCTTTTCCCGCCACCATTTGAAAATCAGTTGTTTCCATAAAAGCAACACCGCTATTCTTTGCATGTGCTACGATTGCCTTTCCGAGTGGATGTTCACTCTTTAGTTCTGCAGATGAAATCAACGAAAGTAACTCTATTTCTGTCAAAGATTCCTCAAAAGAAATAACATCGCTTACTTGCAATTTCCCGAAGGTTAACGTTCCCGTTTTATCAAAAGCAATTGTATCAACTTTCCCCATGTTTTCTAATGCTTCACCTGATTTTATGATCACTCCATGCTTGGTAGCCTGACCAATGGCTGCCATAATAGAAGTAGGAGTAGCCAGTGCAAGCGCGCATGGGCAAAACACAACCAAAACTGTAACTGCCCTATTAAGTGCCACCATAATATCTGCGCCAAGTTGCCAGTTTACAAAGAAAGCGGCAACTGCTATAAGTAGGGCAATGGGAACTAGCCATACGGCCCATTTGTCTACAATACGCTGCATAGGGGCTTTGTTGTTCTCTGCCTCTTTGACTAGGGTAATGAGTTTCTGTAGAGAAGAATCCTCCCCGACGCTTGTAGCTTTTATATCGACAGAACCAAAGCAATTTAGTGTGCCGCAATAAACTATGTCTCCAACCGTTTTATCAAGTGGAAGAGATTCGCCGGTCATTATGGATTGATCAACAGAAGTATTTCCAGAAACAATCCTTCCGTCAACGGGTATTGTTTCACCTGGTAAAACACGAAGAAGATCCCCCACGGCAATTTGTGCAGAAGGAATAACCTTTTCAGTTAACTCCCCATTTTCCTCTACCAACTTACGTCCCTCTGTTGGTGCCAATGCAATAAGTTTTCCAATCCCCTTTTTAGCACGAGCAACCGTCATATCCTCTAAAATAGCACCTATAGCCATAATGAACGCAACTTCACCCGCTGCAAATACTTCATCTATGGTAATTGATGCAATCATTGCGATAGAGATAAGCAGCGCAGATGAAACCCATTTTTCATAGATCAATCTCGTAAGTGCCAAATAAACAAGCGGAACACCTGAAATAATTACGGTTCCCCAAGCTGGATCAATAAGAAGCCGATTTCCAGTCAAGAGCAAAACAAGGCTTATTGCTAAAAAAAGCCCTGAAACAACAGTCATTTTGATTCCAGCCAAAAAGTCACTAATACGTTTCAACATATAATCGTTCTCCTTTAAAATATACTTACTTTTTCATGAAAACAAAGTACCAGTCACCGGCTATTCTACTTCCATATAAGTGGCCCTTAATACATGCATCACATAATCCCCTGATATGCATGCGGTTTTCTACTCATTTGCAGTATTTCATAAACGTTGCATAGCCTACTCTTCAGGTAACTTAGTGATTACAGAATGCTCGTTAAAAGGTACTTGCCTTTTTTCGAAAAATAAAGTACTATTTATACCGTATTGAACATTTAGTTCATTATTATTATAGGTTGATTGTGAGATTCATAGCAACATACAACTTTGCAAATACGTTTGATATTGAACAAACTTTTACGAATGTACAAAAAGGAGACTATTATGGATAGGCGTCAAAAAAAAACAAGAGCTGCGATATTTGCAGCTTTCAGTACATTATTATCTATAAAAAGCTATAACAAAGTTACAATACAAGAGATTATTGATAAAGCAAACATTGGTCGCAGCACTTTCTATTCTCATTTTGAAACAAAGGATGACTTACTAAAAGAAATGTGCACAGATCTATTTGCTCATGTCTTTTCAGAAAGTCTAGATACAGAAAGTACTCACGATTTCTCTCTGAGTACAGGAAATCCAGAATCAATGATAACTCATATTTTGTATCACTTGCTTGACAATAAGAAAAATATCATTGGCATCCTTACTTGCGAAAGCAGCAGTTTGTTTTTACGTTTCTTTACGCAATATATGAACGAGTTAGTTGTAAACCATTGGTTAAAAGGCGCTGTTCGTACAAATAAGGATATTCCTGATGATTTTCTCATCAACCATATCTCAGGAAGTTTTGTAGTGATGGTGCAGTGGTGGATTAAAAACAATATGAGTCAAACACCGGAAAAATTAGCAGAGTATTTTATATCAATGATTCGGCCAATTATATGAGATTAATTGACAGGTACCATTCACAATATCAAACACCACCGGACTCATAATGAACTGTACCCCAAGAGTTAGACATGCCGGACATGCAGCATAAAAAAACGAGAGACGCATTCACTGCGTTTCTCGTTTTTCCTGTTATCGCATTACCTCATAGCCTTGATCATCAATCGCAGCTTTAATTTTGTCAATAGATACCGTCGTCGGGTTGAAATCGACCGTTACGATTTTGGCGGTTAAATCCACCGCCACACTTGCCACACCGGGTAATGCGCCGACTCCTTGAGTTATTGACTTTACACAATGATCACAAGACATGCCTTCCACTTTCAATACAGTTTTTTCCATCATATATCTCTCCTTTATTTTAAGTTAAATGGTTTCAGAAGCTTCCAAACTTCCATCGTTTTGCCTTCTTCCTCGACTTCTAGCTGTGTGTACACCCAGCCAGCTACTTTATTCGGGTCAACACCTGCGGCTATCAGCGGCTCCGGATTCAGAACGAATACGATGTCCTTATCCTGATTGATGTTTTTGGAGCTATTTGTTTTCATATCCTTGGCCCACTCGAACATATTCCCGTCGCCTAGCTTGACACCATAGTGATCCAGGCTGGTGTGGTAATTGATGACACTGCGATATTTATTGACGATTTGCTCGTAGGCCGCCAGTGCTGTCGGTTTGCCGCTATAGGTAAGTTTATCATTGCCGAGTTTCTTTCCCACGGACAGTATACTGCCACTAGTGCCCTGCAAGGCGCGTCCTTCATAGAATGAATAGTTATTCGGCAACTTACGGGGATCTAAACCAGCATCCAAAAAGGGCTTGGCATCCAGCTCTAACTGCACATCATACAGAGGCGACCGGCTGTAATCCTCACTCCACACGAATCGTGCCGCCTGATCCGGGGCGGTGAGCGACCAGCCAACATTGATCTCATCGGCACTAACCTGATCGGGGATAGTTTTCAGAATTTCATCTAAGGCAGTGATGGAATTCTGTCCAACCACATCCAAAGATTTTATCCCCGAACAGGCTGTGAGCAACAACGCCATAGTCAGAGTGGCGAGAATAGCCGTTAGTAGTTTAGTTCTATAGTTCATGATAATATACTCGTCCTTTCTTACGTTGTTGGTTTAAATCTTTTTAAACGCAAGGCATTGGTCAATACGGAAACGGAACTTAAGCTCATAGCTGCCGCCGCAAAGATAGGGTTTAAAAGCGGCCCACCGAACAAGTAGAGCAGACCGGCGGCAATCGGAATACCGACAACATTGTAGCCAAATGCCCAAAATAGATTTTGCTTGATATTGAGAATAGTTTGTTTGCTCAGATTGATGGCTGTCGGAACATCCATTAGGTCAGAACGCATCAGCACAATGTCGGCACTTTCCATGGCCACATCCGTACCGGAGCCAATAGCGATACCAATGTCAGCCTGTGCCAATGCCGGGGCATCATTGATGCCGTCACCGACCATGGCGACCTTACGGCCTTCGGCTTGCAGTTTCTTTACCTCGTTAGACTTATCCTGGGGCAGTACTTCGGCGAGAACCCGGTCAATGCCTACCTGTTTGGCAATGGCAGCAGCGGTTTTCTTGTTGTCACCGGTAATCATGGCGACCTCAATCCCCATACTATGCAAGCGTTCAATCGCCGCCCGGCTAGATACTTTCACTACATCGGCTACGGCTACGATACCCGCCAGTTTTCCGTCAAGGGCAACATACATCGGTGTTTTGCCTTCTTCGGCTAGTTTGTCGCTAGCCTCTTCCAATTCGCTAAGGATAATTTCTCGCTCATCCATTAACTTGCGATTACCCGCCAAAATGGTCTGATTGGCAATCTGTGCCTCAATACCTCGTCCGGTTATCGAATCGAATTTGTCCACTTGCAAGAATTCTAACCCTTTGTCCTGTGCACCTAGTACGATGGCCTGACCCAGCGGATGCTCTGAACTTTTTTCCGCCGAGGCAGTCAGGGAAAGAAGCCGGTCGGCCTGTATGCCCTTTGTAGTTAATATATCCGTCACTGTTGGCTTTCCTTCGGTAATTGTGCCTGTTTTGTCGAAGACGATGGTTTTGATTTTGTGTGCCGTTTCCAACGCTTCGCCGCCCTTGATCAGGATGCCATACTCTGCCCCCTTGCCCGTGCCGACCATAATCGCTGTCGGCGTGGCCAGCCCCAAAGCACAGGGACAAGCAATGACGAGAATAGAGATAAAAATAGTCAGTGCAAACTTCAGGTCGCCACCAGTGCCAAAGTACCAGGCGACCGCAGCCGCCAGAGCGATAGCACATACAACCGGTACAAATACCCCGGACACCTTGTCCGCCAGAGCCGCAATGGGTGCTTTGCTGCCTTGAGCATCTTCCACCAGCTTAATAATCTGTGCTAGTGCCGTATCAGCACCAATTTTATCCGCCCGGAATTGAATCGTGCCCGTGGTGTTAATCGTAGCAGCATAGACTGTACTGCCTGCTTTTTTATCCACCGGTAGACTTTCACCAGTCAGCATGGACTCATCAATAGAGGTATGTCCTTCGATGACCGTGCCGTCGACTGGAATTTTGGAACCGGGCTTCACGATAATCGCATCGCCGATTTCCACCTCATTAATAGGGATTTCTTGCTCCACCCCGTCGCGAATAATCAATGCTGTTTTGGGCGCTAGCCCCATCAGCTTCTTAATGGCTTCACTGGTTCTTCCCTTGGATACTGCTTCTAAGGATTTACCGAGCAGGATGAGGGTGATAATCACCCCGGCTGTTTCAAAGTACAGGGATTCCACTGCCGCAAAATGGCCTTCAGCGATTTGCCACGTGTTATAGATGCTGTACAGCACAGCAGCCGTTGTGCCGATGGCAATGAGCGAATCCATATTGGGACTCTTCTGCCAAAGAGCCTTAAAACCAATGGTGTAAAACTTGTAGCCCACGGCGATAACCGGAATGGCTAAGAGCAGCTCTACTATGGCATAGATCAACGAATACTGCATGGGGTTAAGCCCGGATGGGAAGGGCAGCCGCACGACCTGAATCATCGGCACCATCGCAATATAGAGCAACGGTACAGAGAATACAGCGGCAATGGTAAATTTTGTCCATAGAGTACGGATTTCTTTTTGTTTCCGTGCCCGATCCTCGTCATCGGTATTGGTCTCTTTGACCTCCAAGACCTGGTAGCCAACTTTTTCGATAGCTCCCCTAATTGCAGACAATCGTACCTTGTGCGGCTCGTACGCAATGGTTGCTTTTTCAGTTGCGAAGTTGACCGATACCTCGGTGATACCTTCCATCTTTTTCAGGGTTTTCTCTACCCGCTGGGCACAGGCCGCACAAGTCATCCCGCCAATCGGGATAGTTACATTCTGACTGCGGCTCTGCTCTAATGCCTCGTAGCCGATTTTTGTTACAGCCTCTTTGATGGCGGCAAGGTTCAAGACCGCCGCATCATATTCCACAAATAGCTTTTCCGTCGTTAAGTTCACATTGGCCTCAACTATGCCAGGCAGTTTTTTCACCGCCTTCTCTATTCGCCGTGCACAAGCCGCACAGGTCATGCCACGGATATTTAATACTTGATTCTCCATGTTAGTTCAGCTCCTTTCAGTATGAAGGTAATTATTTTCCCCTTTCAGCTTTGTGACGTGCTGCGCAAGCGGAGCAAGTCATACCAGTTATATCAAATTGTTCTTTTGCCATAATTAAATCCTCCTTGCTTCGTTTGACAACTCAAAGCTAACTTTGATATCATTATATCACTTGATATTCCTTTCGCAAGAATGCACTTAAATGTAATATAATACCCTAAAAGATACTATGAGGAAGGTGATGAACTATGGAGCAAAAAGAAATAAACAAAAACTGTCCTGTATCTACAACATTAAAGCTCATCGGCGGCAAGTACAAGGCTCTTATTATATGGCATTTAACTGATCGTACCCTACGTTTCAATGAACTTAGAAAACTGATCCCCGAAGCAACACCCAAGATGCTGACACAACAGCTCCGCAAATTGGAAGCAGATAAACTGATAAGAAGAACCGTCTATCCTATTGTTCCGCCCAAAGTTGAATATATTCTTTCCAGCCGGGGAAAAAGTTTGTTTCCTATCTTGGAATCTATGTATGCCTGGGGAGCGGAGGAGATGAAGAAAGAAGGACTGTGTCCACACTGTACAATGATGGGCAGAGAAACAAGTAAAATTTAAGATGTTCACGGTTATTTGTCCTAACTATAAAAAAATTGAGAGATGAGCCAAATTAACAATCATACCCCACAGACACAACAATTATAGAGATGCGTGCCTTGATGACATAGTTCAAGACACGCATTTCATCGGCACTATTAATCTGTTCAACTACTTAGAAATTAAATTTAAGAACAACAACATTGGTGTTAAGATTGCAGAAATAGCTATTAACTTATAACTTCCAAACCGTTCTTTCTGTATAGATGTCTGCCAATGCACTACTCTTTTTTGCATCTGATTATAATTTTCCACAGCATTTGCAAGGATTTTTTTATATTCTCCTAAACACTGTTCCCGAACCATAATAGGTAATTCATTAGCTATACTGTTTATTGCTTCTGTTGTTGTTTTTAAAGCAGATACCGTCTCTGGTAAAATTTTTGTTATCGCATTTAATAATACTATTTGTTCATTCAGAAGTCGCAAAGTTTCGCTTATATCTACCAATAAGGCAGCGACTTCTGGCTCCGGCCTTTTCTCATTTCCTCCATTTATTACTGCAGTTTGAATATGTAACGCCCCTTCCTGTTGCGCCGCGTATTCATCTTCTAGTAATTCAGCTATTTCCACACCCATAAAAACCTCCTACTATTTTCTTTTTAGCGACAAATCCGGTTTACCAACTTTATCATTAAATGTTTTATTACATTTACTGCAGAGCCAAAACGCCTCATTCTTCAAAATACGAACAAGAACTGTTCCACAGTCTGGGCATTTTGCAACAATAGCTTTTCCGTGGTCATCCTCATAAAAAAGCTTTCTGCCAGTTACCGGCGAAACACAATTCGGATTACTGCAGATATGAAAATACTTTTTCACCTTTGGCGAGTAACGCCGGAGGAGTTCCCCTTTACTGCAGACTGGGCACTCTTGAAGCACTTTGCCTTTTGGCAGCGGAAACTTCCTATTTTCAGCAAACTGGATATTCTGATGCACCATATCAATCATCTCATCCATGTATTCAGACAAACTTTTCTTTCCTGCCGCAATTTCAGATAAGGCATATTCCATTTCTGCCGTTGCATCCGGTAGCGTAAGCGACTGATCCACATTTTCTATCAGGCTGGTACCGAATTCTGTAGGTACCAGTTCTTTTTTTGTTTGCATCATACACGGCTCTACAGGCTTTCCATTCATCGTGTCTGCCTGCAATTCCACAATAATCGTATCCCGTGTTGCTGGAGTGCCGATACCCTTAACTTCTTTTAATTTTTCTCGATTAGGATTTTCGGCATCGACAAAACGCCAAATATTTGCCATGGCTGCTAAAAGAGTACCTTCTGTAAAACGTTTTGGTGGTGTTGTCACCTTATCAACAATGGAATAATTGGCTTTTTCCACCTTGTCACCTATCTTAAGCGCCGGAAGTTTTACATTACCTTCTGCTGATTCCGACTCCTGCGCTTCTGTTTCATAGTCCTTATACCCTTGCTTTAAGATGACTTTTCCAGTCCCTATAAATATTTCATCAGCGACCGATAAAGCGAACGTGATCTTTTTATATTCATGGGCAGAAAAAAACTGCAGTACATATCGTTTCGCTATAAGTTCATAAATTTTCTGCTCAATTTCCGTTAATTTTTCTGGCTGAATGCCCGTAGGAATTATAGCATGATGGGCCGTTATTTTTTGATCGTTGAACGCCTTACTTGTAATCTCTATATCAGCAATATCCGCACCATCAATCCCAAGTGCTGCAAGTACTGGCAAAATTCTTACAGCATCCACTTTTTGCGACACCGGAATATAGTTACAATCACTGCGCGGATAAGAAACATATTTCTTTTCATACAGTTCTTGCACTGTAGCCAATACTTCTTTAGGCGAAATTCCATATTTTTTATTTGCCTCTACCTGTAAAGCATCCAACGAATAAGGCAATGGTGGATACTGCACCATTTCTTTCCCCTGCACATCTTTGATAATAACTTCTGCCTTTTCGAGCTTCAGTTTTATAGCCTGTAATATATTTTTATCCTTGATACGATCCTCTTCATCTAAAGGCATATTTTCTGGTGGCTGCAAAGTTGCTTTAAACGGAATACCACCTTTTTCGAAGATTCCTTTTAGCTCATGGTATTTTGTTGACTTAAATCCCTTGATTTCTTTTTCCCGGTTCACAACTAATGCTAACGTTGGCACCTTCACCCGGCCAATGCGAAAAGTGTTTTCATAACCATATTTACGAGCATTTACGGTATAAGCCCGCGTAAGATTCATCCCAATCAGCCAATCCGCTTGTTCTCTCCCCAACCCAGCATAATACAGATTTTCATATCTTTTATTATCTGTAATCTGTGCAAAAGCTCGCTTCAAACTTTCATCATCCTTGGCATTGATGAGAATTCGTCGCACCGTTCCCTTAAAGTTCAAATAGTTCAGTATCTCATCGACGAGCAACTGCCCCTCGCGATCTGGGTCGCCCGCATGAACAACAACATCCGTTTCCATTAAAATCTTTTTTATCACGGCTAGTTGTGCAACGGCAGCCGCTGCCGGTTTCAGTTTCCAGACTTTCGGAAACACCGGGTAATTGGCCCAAGCCTTATATTCTTCGCCATACTCTTCCGGTGAAACAAGCCCCAGAATATGCCCAAACGCCCAAGTCACGGTTGTATCCCCACATTGAATAAACCCTTTTTCTTTGTGACAATTTCCATCCGGCCATAAATAGGCCGCCAAGGCTTTTCCTATATCCGGTTTTTCTGCTATATACGTAACTTTACTCAAAAGAAAACACTTCCTTTTTATTTCAATTATGATAAAATATAATATATATTATTTGTTTTGTGGTAAATATATAAGTAGGTGATTGGATTGAGTGACTTTGCAAAACGGCTGAAAGAAATACGAAAAGGTAAAATGACGCAAGGCGAGCTGGCGGATCTTTTAAATACAAGCCAAGTACAAATTTCTTTGTACGAGACTGGAAAAGATGAGCCAACACCAGAGCTTCTTGAAAAAGTCGCGGAAATCTTTGATGTGACAACGGATTATCTTTCTGGAAAAACGCCTGCCAAGGACGCTTCCGTAGATACAGAAGTAGATACCTTAGCCCAGCGCATCAAAGTCATTCGCGTATATTACGACAAGTCTCAGGAAGAATTCGCTAAAGATTTATCCATCAGTCAGTCGGCGCTTTCCTCCATTGAGCACGGCACCATCCCCTCTGCAGAAGTCATCCAAAAACTTGGTAAAATGGGATTTTCCCTTGAATGGCTACTCTATGGTGAAAATAACCAGCCAACTTCACCAAAACAAGTTTTAGAAGATACCGCAGCAGATTGGGAACGGACACGCATCAACAAACTATTAAATGCCCTTTCTCATGACAAACTCAAACTTTGCCGTCAATGTTTAGAACTCTTCGTCTCATCCTTCAGCAAAGAAAAATAGAATGTATACCTTTAGAGCAGGGCAAACGCCCTGCTTTTTTTCATTCCCCATACTGCATAAAACCAAGGTTTTTCGTCTTCACCACCCGCTTTTGCACATCATATTCGTTTGGATGGTAGGGATCATAGCCGTAAAACTCTCCATCTCTGGCTTTTTCTCTCTCTATACGATTGGCCGTATATTCTGCTTCCTGCATAGTCACTTGTTTCATAAATTCTGAGCCCTTGACTTCTGTCTGATCAATACTCTCTAATGCCTCTAAAGCCGCTATTACATTCTTTTTTTGCTGTTCACCCAAAAGACCATCTGTTTTAACATTTAAAAATTCATTCTGTGCATTATTACGAAGTTGCTGGTTTTGAAAGACTTTTTGTGCAGTATTAGCAGCATCCTGATTCGCATTTTCCAAGCTAATATAGAGAAGAATTTCATACGCTTCATCATTCTCTGCTTTTTCTTTGACCTCCCGAAAAACTACATTCAGCTCTGCTGCACTTTTTCCTATTGGCATATCGCCAATTCCCTGCACAGCCTTGAAAACATTTTGTAAATCAGAATTCAGACCCGTAATCATCAATATTCTGTTATTCAGATTTTCTAAAGTGTTCTGCACCGCAGCAATAGCCTGTTCTGTTTCTTTTACGCTATCAGCAAAACGTTTGGCATCAAAAACCTCTGCCCCCGGATATAACAAATCTCCCCACCATGCCTGTGCAATCATAGAAGACCCACTAAACATCGCAATAACAGAAATAACAATCGCTGTTTTACGAATTTTCACTTGGCATCACCTTCTTTATAAAACAAGTAAATGGTTCATACGGCAAAAGCAGATCTACTTTCTTTACAATCAAAGTCTTGGGAATCGGGCCCAAATACCGGGAATCAAAAGAAAGCTCCATATCGTTTAACAGCAGCATTTCATCTTTTGGCACTTTCCTTTCTCCAACGGCTAACTCTGGCAAACCTTCCTGATGAAAAATCTTATACTCTTTCCCTTTAATTTCTAAAGAATCATTAAAAACCGCATATTCGTCGCGCGGAAATCCCCGAACCTGCTTCAACAGCAAAAAACCTTTTTCCACATGGAGCTTTGGCACATCTACCGGAAGAGATACAATGACATAATCGCCATAGTGCAAATTCTGATTAAAAGAAACCAGATAAATTCCCCTTGGCGCAGAATCCGTAACATTGATATATAGTAGTTTCCCGACAAGCATATTGGCCAAAGTTGCGAAAACAATTGTCAAAAACAAGCCTACCACGAAAATCTTAAGTTTTCTCTGCCCACCTTTAAGAAAGTTCATAACGACCTCCCAAGGCATTCATAATGGACTTCGGCACTCGGAAGGTTAATATCGCTAAACCGATTAAGGATAAGCAGAGCAGCACATATTTTGACATAACTTCTGCCGTAATTCCGTTATTTACAGTATAGGTTCCTGACAAATTCCGATTGACTTGATTCACATAATCCTGTGCCCATCCGGGAAGTGGTTCATTCTTAGAAAGACTGTTGGGACCACCATTATAAGCTGCCAAAGCATAGTTCCAATCACCAAATTGGTCATAGAGTCCCTGCATATACTTGGCTGAAGCTTCTAAATTCTGTTCCGGATTAAAGGGATCATAACAACCAAGCCCGGCTGCGGTAGAAGGCATGAGCTGTCCTAGCCCTTCGGCACCAACTTCACTAACCGCCTGCGGATTCCAGCTGCTTTCTGCCTGAATCTGTGCCAAGAAAAGTGTAACGGGAATGTTATATTTCTGCGCCTTTTCAGTAGCTATTGCCACTAAATTTGCCGGTCCGGAAACACTGCCTGATCCCGTCTGTGTTACTGCCGGTGCTTTCATGGTAAAAAGATCCTGCGGCTTGGCATCCTTGATGCAAAAAACGCAAAGCCCAACCATCACAGACAAAATCATGAGCTTTATGGTTGTAGATACCAGATGTCCAAGACTACCTTCTGCCACGAATTTTGTAAAACCTAAAGCTGCAAAGGGCCCCGTGCAAAGCGCCACAGAAGCAGAAAGATAAAATTCGATATATACAAGCATGATGTAACAGGACAAGAAGAAAAATACTCCCATGGTCAAAAAGGTAATAAGATAAATCGGCAGGATCGTTCCAAAGCTCCGGACAAAATCCATCGAACCAAATGAGGCAATTTTATTAAGTCCCGGCGTAATCATATACACGCATTTTTGCATTAAAAGCTGCGGCTGTGACACATTGTCGGTAATCACCGTTGGATCTTGGATAAAAGTTCCCGATACCGAACTAACAAAGCTCAGAAAAAAATTGTTGATAATATTTTGCCAGTTGGTGAAGATCAAAAGCATAAAGCCATATTTAAAAGTTTTCGTAATCACTTGATTTAGCGAAGTTTCAAGCCCGGCTACAAGTATCGGCAGTGTCAAATCAATGACCGCCAAAACAAATAACAGCGCCAGTCCTGCCGTCTGCAGTTCACTATACCCTTTCGATAAAGCCTTCACCATTTGTTCCATCAGCTGATTTAAAGAATCTCCCAACTGATACATAGCTTCTACACCCCAAGGCAGCGAAATATTGTCGCTTCCCCGTTGTCCTGCACCTGGATTTACAATTCCATCACCGCTAAGATTGACGCCCAGCGCTATCAGTCTGGAATAGGGATCAATTACGGGTCCCGTATAATAACCAGACGGCCAGTATTCTATATGACAATGCGCCCCGGTCGATGTGCCAAGATCTCCATCATAAGCATCGCCACCGGTATAACCAATAACAGTACCCTCTGATATACTTCCATCCGGACAAATCAATGTATCCGGATTGCAATCTCCAAAAAGAAGAGATTCTCCATTTTCTCCAGTAATAAGCACCCAATAAATAAAACCATTTCCTGCCCCATGTTCGACAGTGCCATTAAATGGTGCCAAGATAGGTGTTCCCGATGAAGTGCCTATATCGATTCCTTTATGTGTATGTCCCATATGGTTTTCTTCACCAAAAGGAGCCGTTACTTCGCCTCCAGCAAACGGCGCTGCTGCAAAGACTGAAGCTATATTGATGCACAGCAATATACTAATTAGCATACAAAGTCGTTTTATCCTCATAAGAACACCTTACTTATTGCCATAGTCATTGCGGTTTCTCTGTGGTTCTTCAAAGGCTTTGCCTGACCGAAGATTTTTATAATCTTCATGATGGTTAATAGCGTTATTTGCACCGCGCATTAAGGATCTGCCAATTGTGCTATTGGCAAATTTTTGCCGCATCATAGTTTGAGCAAAATTACTGGCAACAGACCCACCGCTGCTTGACTGACTCGCACGGGCCGCATTCATGGTCGCCTTTGCATTTCCATAGGTAGATGCAGCTTTTGCTACACCGCCACTCGCACCAGTAACAACTGTTGTTCCAACGGATCTTGCTCCGCTAATCGCAGCTCCGGCATCCATGGAAGGTTGTCCATTCATCATGCTGGCTGCCAGATTGGGAAGCTGCCAAGTAAGAAAGGCCATGGCGGCATAAGATAAGGACATGCGAAGCATCGTTGCAAATGATTCCGCTGCCGGAATTGCTTTTACATCCCCGGCCAGCGAATTAAATAATCCCAGCAAAAAATACATCACCATCAGTTTTATGCCAAAACTGAAAACGGCAGATACGACTCGTTGAAACAAAAAGGACGTATAGCGAATGGCTCCAAAAGGCAATAAAATCACACCGATAGAGGCAAACACGTTGAATTCAATCTTTGTGAGCAAAATCTGCAGTGTAATAAAGAAGAACGCGCCTAATGTAATGACCGTAGAGAGTAAGTACATAAAGCACTTTCCAAGTCCGCCATTACTCATAATGCTTGTCTCATTAAACGCTTTTAATAGACCGCCAACAACCTCAAAACCTTGCTCTAGTATCTTGCTCGGTGCCATCCAATCGCCCGATGGTGTCACCCCTGCAGCCGTTAATCCGGCATATTGAAAAGACACCAAAATGGCTGAATTGATCTTATCCCATTGCAAAATGAGAAAAAGAAAAAATCCTACCTTCATCACCCGGCTAATCACGGTGGACATCCGAAGCTCCGCGCTATAGAGCGTCCATGTTGTACAAATATCAATCACGGCTAAAACAGAAACGAGCTGCCACGCATAGGGCTGCAAAGCTAAGAAACCCGTAATGCTGTGCAACTCAAAAAACTTCAGTAATTCCGTCAAAAAGTCACTGCTTGAAAAATCCATGCATTCACCACCTTACATTGCCATATGTCTGCCATGGATCATCAAGCGCAGGAACGGTTTTCGTTACTTCCTGCTTCATTTTTGTAAGTGCGGCATCTTCTGCTTGTATCGCAGCATTTACAACTGCTTGATGATTCTGCTTTTCTAGCACCTCCGCTTGATTTTTCATTACCTGATTTTGTGCCGTTAATGCTTGAAGCGTTGTATGAATACTATCTATATGTGCTTTTTCTGCCGCGATTTCGTTGGCAAGCTGCTGCACCTGTTTGCTGCCTGTTGGCGCTTTATTTTGCTCCAAAAGATCCGACAGGCGCTTTTTAGATACATCCAGCTCCGTCATGAGCTGATGGTATGCCGTTATGTCATCCCGATTTCGCATGGATAAAACTTCTTGCAAAGTCGTTTTCACATTTTGCTCAGCCAAAGAAGTTTGCGCATAGGCATCTACTGCGATCTTAGGAAATGTATTTTGCCAATATTGATTCCATGCAGCAGTCTCCGTAAAAAAGCCAGACTTTTTCATGGCTGTATTGATAGAGGCCACGCTGCTATTCAAAGCATCTCTATAACTATCTAAAACGGTTTCCGGCAATGCCTCCAGCTCTTTTAATTGCAGGGTAATTTGCTGGGCTGTATTTGTCACGACCTGAAGCGTCTCTGTATAGGTTTTAATCTGCTGCAGAATATTTTCCGTATCAATGACCGGAATAGATGCTTGCGCCGTCATGGGCAATGCCAGCAAAAAGGTCCCAGCAAGTCCCATCGTAAAGCTTTTACGAACATCCACCATCTGAATTTCTCCTCTCCTTCGCAGGGTGTCCATAATGGCCCCCCTATATTTTTCTGCAACAAGGGGTCCATTATGGACACCCTTTAAGCATTTTGCAAATACCGTTTCCTGTAATCCTGCCATTCTTCTGCATAGCCTTTATATTCAAACCATCTTTGGATAAAGTTTTCCCGGCCATGTTCTGCTAAGATCCGGCTCATGGCCTGCTGATCCTTCTTTGCGGTTGCCGTGACGAACGGAATTTCTGCAGGCTGCAGCGCAAGCCGGAAAATACGGTTCCCTTTTTCTGAGGAGTAGTAATAATCTTGCTTTGGTGTCATGCTGGCAATGATATCGATCTGCTTGTCGTTGCAATCAAAAATCTTATAGAGTTCCCGATTTTGCGCGGTTCGGGCATTCTTATTTGCCAGATAAATCCGATTCGGACAGTTATCCATTACCGTATTTAAAAGTTCTGGCTTATTGGCTAAATCCGAAAGATTTTGCGTTGCAAAAATGATCGAGGTATTCTTCTTCCTCATATCTTTAAAGTACTCTCGAAGCTTTTGTTTAAAGGCTTCATTGTCAAAAAAAAGCCAGCACTCGTCAAGCAAGATCAATGAAGGGCCAACTGCATCCTTTAAGCGTGATTCAATGCGATGAAATAGATAATCCAGCGCCGCTGGCACTATTGCTGGCGTACTCATGAGTGTTTCCATTTCATACACCTGCCAACGCCCTTTGCCGGAAACATCCTTGGTATTATCAAATAGCTTGCCATAGCTGCCTTTCATGGTAAGTGGAATCAATGCCTGCCGAATTTCCTGATCTTGTACCATTTCACAAAACGTAGAAATAGAACGTTGCTCTTCTGGAAATTCTTTTAATGAGCGAAGTGCTTTCCACACAAAATTATCCTTGGCCGGAGTAATTTCTATATTTTTTTGTTTTAAATACGCTAAGATCCACTCTTTCGCCCATTTGATTTCCTGTTCATCATCGATTCGTGCTAATGGCTGAAAAGATAACTCGCCTGCACCTTCTGCAGCAATGTTATAGAAATTGCCACCAACAGCCAGTGTCAGCGCCCGACTCGAAGCTGCCTTATCAAAGATAAATACATTGCTATCCGGATATTTCAAAAAATGTGCTTCCAAGGTATTCAGCAGTACTGACTTTCCGCTCCCGGAAGGTCCACAAATCATCGTGTGCCCTACATCACCTACATGAAGAGATAACCGAAACGGCGTAAATCCATTTGTATCTGTGTAGAGCAGCACAGGCCCCTTTAAGTATTCATTCCTTCTGTCTCCAGGCCATATCGATGTGACCGGGGCAAGGTGACAAAAATTTAAGCTGTTGACGATGGGACGGCGGATATTCGCCCGATAGCAGCCCGGAATCGATCCCCACCATGCTTCCATGCTATTGTCGGTTTCGATATATCCGCAATAGCCTAGAGAATTTACAGCTTCTAGTATTCTGTTTGCTTTATCTGTACAACGATCTTTGTTAGTATCAGAAACCATCATTGTCATGGTGTAATAGCCGTAACTTACAGCATCTTGCCCCAGTTCCTGCATGGCAACACTGACATCGTCTTTATTCATAACTGCTGTTTCATCAATGGCATCATTGAGCTTTTCCTTTAAAACCGCCTCCCGAACCTGCGTCCAAAAGCTCTTAATCTGCTGATTCCAGCGCATTAAGAAGTTCTTCAGTTCTTCCATAGCATCCATTTTTGATAAGCAAATATAGCGAGATACCCAGCGATATTCAATGTCCATGTTGTTGAATACATCAAAAACACCTGGTGTAGACATTGGTGGAAAATCTAAGATGCTAACAAGCTTAATGTGTTTTTCCCCAAGCTTCATTTCCCGACCGCCAAGCACATCCGTATCACAGATATAATCTGTAACGTATTTATCATGATTCACTTTCACAGGGAACCGTTTATCTGAAATATTAGAGTGCAAATAACTGAGTGCTCCAGACGCATCGAGTGGCTTAATATCAGGGAACCAATTCTGCAGCATATTCCCGATAAGATTCACATTACTGATAAATTTTTCAACCGTCTCGCAATAGACCCGCATATCGGCCTTATTCTGCCCTTTGTTTTTGGCATCAGCAATAAAGGCATCGGTAATGCGCGACTTTAAAAGTTGCGGTGGTTCACAGTAGACGATGAAGTAATAACTGGTTTCAAAGTGCTTCTGACCGGCATAATAACCAGCTCTTTCGTCCTCCATTTTTTGCACAATGGGAATATCGATTTTTGCTGCCTTGTACTTACTGGCAAGATGACGCTGAGCCTCAAAATATAGGACATAGCCTGTTGGCAAAGTTTTAATAACATTATTTACAGCAGCGTTATACTGCATAAGTTCTAGCGGTGTAGAGCTATCCATATCCGGCCCACGAAATTCATATACGGCCATCATGGAATGATCTTTCCCATGGACGATTCCTGTTTTCTCATCCACAAAGGCCCAAGGCAAAAGATAGGGCAGTCGTGCTTTTTCATGAAAAACGCCGACTTGCTGTGAAAATTTTGCTGTGAGTTTTTTCTTTAAAAATGGCAACAACACGCCTCACCTCCTTTAGCGATAATAATAAGACTTATGACTTCTTCCCTGCCAAAACACCTGATGGAACTGCGGGTCTTGTTGCCCCAAATGACGGAATAAATAATGGGCTGCTACTGCCACAAAAAGTACGGTCCATGTTTTCATGAAGATCCCGCCTAATACCGCAAACAAGATTTCTGCGATAAATAAATTTCGTGGCACTCCCATCCAGTACAACGGTTTTACCAAAGAACGGTGAATGGGAATTTCATACCCTTCCGGCAATTCTTCTTTTTGACTCATGGCATAACTCCTGCGATAGTAAGCCCTCCTGCCGAAGTCTGCAGATAAGTCATAAAGTTTGGTGCAAACAAACAGATGGAAACAGCCAAAATGAGCACAATAAACTTCTGTGTACCGCCACCGGCATGACCAGAAAAGAGCGCTATAGCAGCCCCGGCAATTCCCATGGCTCCTAGTGTCATAGGTAGTGGCCCTGTCAACTGATCAGCTAATGAATTGAAAAACTTCATCCACGGCCAAGTAATGCCTTCGACACGATCACCACTGACTGTACTGGCAAAAGCCTTAGTAGATAGGCTGCTCAAAAATAACGTAGCAGCTATAGACTTTTCCAATGTTTTGTTCCTGATTTTTTCAAACAAACGATTTTTCTTTAGATTCATAGGAAACCGCCTCCTCAATTCTTCTCAACATGATGCAAAATATATTGATCCTTCAAACTGTCATATGACTTAACTTCAATAATGTCGTGAACTACCCGGCTTTTCTTACCGTCACCAAGTTCCACATGCGAAATAAAAATCACCACGTCAATGGCTTCCCCAATGAGCTCTTTTATGTCTCCTGCCGCATCCGGATCTTCCTGCGCTAATGACTTAATGCGCGTCAATCCTTCTTCGGCACCATTGGCATGAACTGTACAAACGCCACCTTCATGCCCGGTATTCCAAGCTTTAAGCATGGTATAGGCTGCTCCATCACGAACCTCTCCGACAACAATCCGATCTGGGGATCGGCGCATGCAATCCGCTAATAATCGCGTCATGTTGTATTTAATCCCGCCTTGCCCAATATCTTGTTTAGTAAACATCGGGCTATAGTCATCGGCTGGGCATTGCAGCTCTGGTAAATCTTCCAAACTGATAATTCGATGATAGGGAGATAGTTGCGCAATCGCCGCTAAAATGGCATTAAGAAAAGTAGTTTTGCCAGTGCCGGTACCACCAACAATCAGGATATTTTTTCTTGCGGCAATGGCTTTTTCAATATAGTTTTTATAGCTTGGGCACAGCACCTTGTTTACAACATAGTCTTCCAGATAAAAGATTTTCAGAGCTTTTTTCCGGATGTTCATCTGCGGGTTACGCACAATTGGCGGAATCTCACCTTGAAAGCGAGCTCCATAACCTGCAATTTCTGCGGAAATCGAAGGAATGTCTTCATTGACAATCTTTCCAACCTGCCCCGCGACCAGTTCAATAATGGCCTGAATCTTTTCTGGTTCTAAAAAAATATTAGATTTTACCTTGCCTTCTTCGTTTGACTGATAGCGGATAAAACCATCATCGTTGTTATAAATTTCCGTAATATCAGGTCGGTTCATCAGGTCCACAACAGCAGCGCCTAGCATTACATCCAAATTCTTATTCTCCACCATAACTGTTCACTTCCGCGATTTGTTCATTTACCTCTTCCATACTTTCCTCTTCTTCTACGTTATCCTCAAATTCTTGAATGCCGTGCTTTGCCGCAAAATCATTATAAAGTTCGATGTAGTGATTGATGGCAGAAGTACTTTCCGTGCTTTCAATTTTATCTTTAGCATCTAAAACAGCACCAATTAAGAGCACGATTTTATCTATTGGAAAACCTGTTTTTCTGATGGTCTGTGCAATGAAATCCAGCCGCTGCGTCTCAATTTCCTTTTTGGTTCGCTTGATCTCCTGCCGAATTTTCGCCATCGTCTGCTCTTGCTTTTGCTGCAGAAAACTGAACTTTTTCTCTAAACGATGAAGGGTTTTTGTTCCTGCCATGGTTCACTTCCTTCCTGCTCATGGCTCTTGATATTCATAAAAAAATTCTTTGGCCTTTTCTTTTTGGCGTTTTTCTTCAGCTACTGCTGCCAATAAACGATCTCGCTCCGGATACGGATTATTCCGGATAAGGTCGCTGGCTGCCGGAGCATCCATTAGTTTTTTCAAGAAAAAACCGTTTTCGTAATACTTGACTTTATTCGTCAGCACTGGTGGACTACCGCTTGCTACAATGATCTCCCGATCTCCCAGCCGTTTGATTTCATCTGCCGTCATCAAAGCTCTGGCGGTTTCTGACTTCGAGTAATTCTTATTGGAAAACCAGCCGCTGCTTGAAACACTTTCCACGGTAATTGTCTTGTTGCCAAGAAGTGACTCCGTATATTTTCCGGTATCGTTGTCATTCGGTGCATAAAATATCTGTAAATGGCAGTTCATGAGAATCTGATTATCTTTCCCGTAAATCCCGTTGATCTGCGGCAATCCCTGATTAATCAAAAACACCTTCATGCCATAACCGGCAATATAAGAAAGCGTTGCCGCAAAGGATTGCAGATTCCCCAAGGATGAGAATTCATCCATCAAAAAAAGGCATTTATGCTTATACAAAGTTTTGGCCTGTCCATTTTCATAGGTACCAATTCTTTTTGCATGATGCTTCACCATCATTTCAAAGAACAGCCGGAATATTGGTGCCAACCTCAAAAGGTCAGAAGGCGGCGTGACTAAGTAAAGGGATACCGGATTTTTGTAATTCATAAGGTCATCAATACAAAAATCACTGACCGACGTGTTCTTTGCAAGAGTTGGATCAAGATATTCCTTCAGTGCTGTATTTGCTGTGGAAACAATGCTGCCGCACTCGTTATCCGGTTTTGACAGGATCTCGACAAAGTTCTGATAGATAATCGGATGGACGTTTGGCATATAGTCCAGTGACATTGCATCTGGGTAAAGCTCCTTCATATCTTCTGGAGTAAATCTTCGCTTCACATACGATTCACTAGTTTTATCCCACTCCACAAGATCAATGCCTTCATCCGGCACATGCTCAAAGGTCTGCAAAGCTTTCAGGGTATCTAAAAATCCCTTTGCATTTACTTTTTGCACCAACTGCCCGTCCAAATCTTCCATGACCGGATTACCGTCTTTATCAAATTCCGGAACGATATTTGCTTTCATAAAAGCAGCTACCGTATAAAGGTTCGGCACATGCGGATAATGCTCCGGATCACTGTAATGCGCATACATTAAATGCAAAATAACAACTGTGATAACTGTTGCAGCATTGGCTCCCCAATGGTCAAGGCTTGCTTTCCCTTCATAATTTGCCAAGATATACGCCAAGTTCTGCGCTGCCGGGACTTCAGCTGCCGTTCCAATCGGAATTTCTTCTAATGGATTCCAGCGGGCCGAACTACCGTCAAGGGCTGTCGGTTCAAACTTGATAACCGCATGCCCCATTCGCTTTCGATACCCTGCTGTAACACCCCAGTTTTCACTTTTAATATCATTGACGATGACGCTTGACTTCCATCCGCCAAGAAGTGTTGGAATAATCAGCCCTACACCCTTACCAGAACGCGTCGGCGCAATGACCGCCAAGTGCTTATTCGAATTATCCCGTAGATAAAAATGCGGGCAGGAAATATAAAACTGCAGCAACTTTTTATATAGACAAACCCAAGGATAGACCGTATAGAAATCATATTTTTGTGGCTCATATTTCGGCGGATGCTCGATCTTGTTTTGCAAGACCTGCAGCCGCTTTTCTAATTTTCCCCGTAATTCAAATTCGTCTTCCGGAATTTCTTCTAACTGGTTCTGCACTAGGACCAGTTGATTGCTTATGCGATCCATTTTCTTATCCAGACGTTTATCAAAATCCATCTCAGCAAAAGATACCTTTTCCTGTTTGATCTTTTCGACCGAGCGAAGAAGGGAAGTAAACTTTCGCGTAAGTGCATTATCATAGAGTCCTACGACCACGCCATTAGCTGAAATCAGATCCATGCCTAAAATGTCTTTGTACTCGCCCCAATGAGCACTACCATGAGAATCTAAGCGGCGCGGTGGCTGCAAAAGGAATAAGAGCAACAACCCGACAAGAAATCCCCCATAAATATAGATGTATGTCTGCTTGAATAAATCGGGTATATAAGCATGGAAATGTTGAAACCAGCTGAAATATTTCCATGGATAATAATAAAACTGCCCATTCATCTGAAATGGGGTTCCGAGTAGAGGATCATACTTAACCAATGCGGCGAGCTTTTGTGTTGCCGTCCATAAACCAGCAACTGCTGGCATGAAAAAGAAAAATAACCTAATCACGGTATGCGCCTATCGCTAAATCCTGATTGACGAAAATACTGAATTGAAAGCCCGGTTCAATTTCAATCGTTGGATTCACATTGGCATCCTTATCCATGAGTTTTTGCCCGGTCTGTAGGATTGAAGCAACGGCTCCTGAAACAGCTTCTTGTCCGGGACTTCGGCTATCACTACCGGATGTATTTCCTGTTAAGCTTTGTGCTGCTGCGCTAAAGAGCGCACTGAAAAACGCCGTTTGATATAACTTACCGCGATGCTCATTGTACTTGTCCATCAAACCCGGATATCCAGTACCATCAATCGCCTGCTGATTTGGCAGCGTAAGTGAAGCACCATTTGGCAAAATAATACGTTTAAAAACCACACTAATTCTCTGATTACCAAGACCGCCAGCTGCACCCGTTGTCCCAATAATTCGACTGCCCTGAGGAATCAGTAAATGCGTTCCTGTAAGACTGTCATAAATATTTTGCCGAACCTGCGCTACAACATCACCATTTGGGACATCACTTGTCACACCAGTGAGAAGCGTTGCCTGAATCACTGCCCCGGCATTTAAAACATAACTTCCTGTGTCTTGCGGTTCATCATCGGAAAAGGAGTACGCAGTTGGTATCGCTTGTATTTTCGATGTGCCTACCGCTGCCGTAGAAATTGGTGTAACTTCTGGTGTCTGCCCCTGCGAAACAGCCGCTGCAATTTTGAAGGCTAACGCACTACTATTAATCGCCTGTTGTACCTTTACTGCTTTTTCCTCTTCCACTGCCGAATTATCCCGATAACTACTATTCGAAGATGCTGCTGCAGGCGTTGCTGGAACATATGTAGCTGAAGCGGGGCGACTGGTTGTTGTACTAGTTGCCTGGTATGAATTCTGCGCTCTGATTGGTGAGTTTGTCCCCTGCCCACCTTGCCCCCCATTGCTGTTTAGATCATTTCCTTTATTTTTCTGATACTTGCCAATCTCCGAATACTTGTCTGGAAGCTGTTCTGCCGGTGTAGCAGCTGTTGCAACACTTTGACTAGAAAGCGGTTTATCTACTTTCTCTTTTGTCCCGAAAAACGTATTGCTGGCAGCTGCCGTAATCGCACAAAGTAGGACGGCTCCACCAGTGACCATAATGGCTTTTTTCTTTAAGGTTTTCGCCCGACTTTCCGGATCATCGTCATCCGAAAAATCGATTTCACCACTCTCCCCTTTCTCTTTTTCTGCTTTTTCATCAAGTGTTTCAGTTTCCTCTTCTTCAAAATCTTCATCCCGTTTTTTATGAAACAGGCCTTTCACCTTGTCAAATATCACTTTTTATCACCACCTGTTAGAAGTTTTGGCAGACCTGATTCTTCTTTTTTGGGGTAAATATCTACATAGACATTGGCTGAATAATAAAGTCTGGCATGCGTAAATACACGATCTGCAATGAAATAGGCCCCGTGAACCCGATAATTTACGAGCGTCAGTTTCTCTTTGTCACTGCTTTCGACATTATAAAGAACCGGCAAATCATATTTATTAGACTTTGGCATCTGAATATAGGTCCGTGTTCCATCATCAAAAAACTTCAGAGGAAGTAAAGCCGTATCCGCTTTTTTACTACCCTTAGTTTCATAGGAATAGTTCATCGTTTTGGCTACATAACGCCCATCAACTTTCTCTGTGAAAATATCTAGAAATTCTTTTTCTTCGCGATTTTGATAAACTTCCGTATTTGCAAGTTTTCGATACATTTCTTCTGGATAGTCCCATGAAATGACGGGATTATATGTATCCGCTGATGATACCGCTAAACGATAAGAACGCTTATCCGTATTGATGATAAAATTTGTGCCAATATCCGCAAACTTTGGTTTTACATAAACATGAACAGTACTATCTACACTAGCCGTCTCAATATTCCAGCGCTCTGTATCTCCGGCTAAGACTCCCACTAACTTTTCATTCGGATGCAAAGAAATATCCGTCACGTGCCCAAGCTGTACATACACTTGATACACACTGCCCTCGTTATAGTCATACATCAATTTAGATGCAGAAACATAGGCATCTTCTGTTGTATAAAAGGCTTTTTGCTCAGCAAGGGCAATCAGGCTAGATGAATACATCGAAACCGCTACAGCTACCGCGATAAAAATTTTACGATGGTTCAAAGCAATCACTCCTTGCTTTCATTTTCTTTACTGATGGCTAAATCCTTAATCTTCAGGCCCAACGGATTAATGAGTAATTCTTCTTCTTTGCTCTGCGGTTCAATAGCAACAGAAAAGAGCGCAACATAGCTGACTTTTCTCCCCGTTGTATTGCCACTGATGGCATATTCCTCTTCAATCCAGCGAACCTGATAGGTTGAATTTGATCCTGGCTGCAATTGAATAGAACGGATCTGCGGCTGCACTGTCATGCGACCAAGGAGCCCTACTGGATTATCTTTCGATACGATTGCATTTATTTTCTGTGCTGCTTCCTGCGTCATAAAATGCCGAGAGCGATTCCAATTGTTTTTATATTGGACTGGATCAAGCGGAATGGTCCTTGTATCAGCAATAAACTGCGCTAAAAAGGTTTTGATTTCGGCCTCCTGTGGTTTATAGTTGGTTGCCTTTAATTGGCCGCCAGTTTCTACCTGCCCCGTGGCATTGTCCACACGAACGACATACGTTTTATAATTTGCCGTTGTTGCAATGAAAATAATGGAAAGCACACAGATGATCAAAAGCACGAGATACAGCAAGTTCCTTTTTTTCGCCACATCTTTATCTAAAGCCAGATTATATAAATCACTTTGAAACATGCCTGCAGCCTTTCGGTCAAATACTTCAGTTGGTTCTCCTTTTGGGTAAAATTTTGTTTGCGGTTCCATATATTTCACCTCCTTTACGGTAAAATATTATCATTATTTTAATAATAAGTAAATAATAATATTTTCGCAAAATACCATAAAACAAAGTATTTTAATTAATATTTTTACCACAATACAAATAATATTCATTTTACAATTAGAGATAAAAATCATATAATATAAGTAAAAAAAACGAATCAACGGCGAGAGCTAAAACCCATAATGCGCATTTACACAAAACTCTAACGAGCTTTGTTGCGCCACCCTCCAGCTGGACCGGATTGCTGCCTCCAGCAGACGGCTTTGCCGTGCTTCGTTTTCCTTCGGATTAACGAACCGAAAAATTTTTACAAATTTTAAAAAGAAAAAGCAGCCCCGAAAGATCCAGGACTGCCAAAGGTAAGAGATATGGCCCATTACTATTTTGAAAATACACCTCATGGCACGCGAAAGAACGGCACCAAACTAAATACCAAAACCCATTACGACTATATTTTCCGTGAAGGTGAATACGCCCACATGGAAAATCGCGAAGAGGATCTTGCCTTTACCGCCTACGGAAATATGCCAAGCTGGGCCGATCATTCGGGAATGTTTTGGGAAGAAGCGGAAGCTCACCGAGATAAGCCAGATGGCCGCGCTTACCGGGAATTTCGTTTTGCCCTGCAGGAAGAATTTACCCTTGCCGAAAATATGGAGCTTGTCGAACAGCTATTAAAAGAAACCGGTATTAAGGACCACCATGCCTATTCCTATGCCATCCATGATAAAGCAGCCACCTTTGATAAGGACCATAGAAATATCCATTGCCATCTGATGTTTAATGAAAAAATTATCGAACGCGACCGGCCACTTCCACCTGATAAATTCTTCAATCATTATGCGGTAAATCGCTCTGGTGAACCAACGCAAGGTTATCGCTCATCCAGAGAATTCATTACCAAAGAAATGACGCTTCATTTGCGTAAACGCTGGGCTGAAATGGTTAATGAAAAATTTCAAGAAAAAGGTCTTTCCACTTGTATCAGTGAAAAGACCTTACAGACCCAACGTGAAGAACTAGTTTTATCCGGAAGAAATGAGGAGGCAGAACTTCTTAATCGAACTCCTGCCCCACACCTTGGCAGTGCTTACCGGAATCCAGTTGTGATGCAAAAAATTATGAATCAAATTGAGCAAATCGATCACGAATCAGATTTCCCTGAAACTAGTGAAGAAACAGACATATCTGCTCTTTCTTCCAAAGAGCAAAACGTCTTAATTTTTGCCAATGATGCTTTGCTCCGCCAAGTTGCCCGGCAAATACAACAAGAACGCCTGCGTCTGCAAAAGGATCAGAATATAGAAAAAGCAAAAATTGAAGCAGCAGAAATCATGGAAGAACCTCTCATTATAACCATTGGCGATGTATATTCTTATCTCGAAGAAACAGCCTCTAATTACCGAAAGCTAGCAGATGATAAATTAGGTGCCTACAAAACCTTAAAATCGCAGATCCTTAACGACCAACAATTGCGACTTACTGCACAGGATAAGGCCTTCAATCACCAGTACGATAAAACACGCAAAGCCTATGCAAAAACTGCTAAAGAATTGCAGCATACAAAAGAACTAGCTGCTTCCCTTTATGGCGTTCCTGATAAAACGCATGAACTGGCCGAATACAGCAAAAAAATAAAGCTGCTTACCGAAGAACGCAATGTTCTTGGTAAACAGCTCAATAATTATCGCCGCGCTATAGATGGCGAAGCCAAAGAAAAGATTGATGATACTCTTAAAGTTTTACAGCAGAAAAATGATGAAAAACTGCGCCAGAGTAAACATCTTTATGTAGAATATCTTTCATTTAAAAAGCAGGTTGATAAATACCGTGAAGCTGCACAAAAACTTAGCACAACAAATATGAATACCATACTTTTCACGAATAAGCTCCCGGTAACATTAAATCGCAAATGTAAAATCGACGGTATTCTGCCTATTTCTAAGCTAAAAGTTTTGGTTTATAAGGGTGATTCCTATGCTCTTTTAGATCAGCTTCCTGCGCTGCCGGATACAACAAAGAATATAGATAGCTATACCGTGACTGCCGTAAAAATTGGCGATAATATAAGCCGTGGCACTGTACCAAAATATGAGCTTCAGATGATAACGTACAATAACAATAAGTGGAAAATCCAAAGTACTTCTATTTCGATCAAAAATGATGCTACACCTGAATTTATCCGACTCTATACTCGTCATGAATCACGACAAAAAAATACAGCTTTGCAAAAGAAATTAGCAAGACATCCACACCCCATTCTGCGGGCTGCCCGCAATGAGCAGAAACAGGCAATTTCAGCTCATATTTCTGCACTCGCTGAAAAACTTATTTCAAAAGAAGAGGACATCCATTTGGATGCCCATTGGCATAACGAATCTGAAGTTAAAGACAAGGCAAAAATTGTTGAAGAGAAAATGTATCAGAGCTGGAATCTATAACCAAAGCCATCGCAAGTTCTCTTAAGTACTATTTCTAGCTATGCGGCTTAAGAATATCAACATAGTAGTGATTTTCGACAATGCTATTTTCTTCATACACATAACTTTCGCTAAACTCTGCCATACCTTCAAAATTTGAATTTCCTGTAATTACTTGCTTTTCTCCTCTTGTCACCCATATTAACGATAGTCTATGTTGCTTAAGATATTTCACTAAAACTTCTTGATTAATAAATAAATTTCTACCTTTGTTTTTTCCGTTAATAAATGCAGCTTCTCCTTGACTCAAAAATTGATTTTTACCATCCCAAACCAGCTGCAAATCATCAAAAAATTTTCGACAGGGCAATAAAAATCGACTCCCAATATCAAATGGAAGAAACGTCGAATCTTTTTCATTGTTATAATCGTTTACTGTTGGAATTATCTTCACAGGGATTTTATTATTTCCAAAACCACCATGAACCTCATCATAATAATCCAAAACATTTATATAGGAGGCTGACCATGGATATTCACCAATCCAACCTTCATAAAAACTAGACTCTCCATGATATAACCATTCACTAGTGGGGGCATCTTCTTTTATCCATTTTTTAATTGTTGCTAAATCTTCATTTTTTACTAGAAAACTATATACATCAGTCCAAACTTTTCTTATTGGATATTCTTCTAGTATATCTTCACTGAAAGAATTACTAAAATAGCCTTTTAATAATAAGTATTTTTGGTTGTTAAACTCTGTTTCCATAACTGTTTTTATTTCATTTTTTATATCGTCTTTAGAAAACCAATCCATATATGATAGTTTATTTGTTCTCCTAAAATCATACTTAAATTCTGTTCCTACGAACGCCCCATCCTCAGTGTATGGTATACAACTTAAATCTATTTTTCTTAAACTATTGCCTTGTTCTTTAGGTATTATTTCCGGTTCATCATCGTATCTATGTCGAGATTTAAATTCATAATTATCAACTATGCTCCCTAAAACTCTATACAATGCAATTTTTTGATATTTTTTACCGATTCTTTCAACACTTCCATCCCTATTCCGAAGAGCTCCATACGTGTAATCAATATATCCATCCAATTTTTCATGCTTTTTCGAATACCCTATTTTAATTATTTCATTATAAATTATATTCCCTATTTCTTCTTTGCTAAAACCATAATTCCCCACATCTTCTGGAATAGTATATATTGCAAAATCACTTTTTGTGCAATTCGAATATAATCGAGGATATTTTTCTTTAATACGCTTTATATAATCACTACTCATTTTTTTGACTATCGGGCTTTCATATGACGGCCTAAATTCATTAATATTATATTCTAAACAGCTCTTATATTGAGCAAACTCTCCTATATTTCTCAGATAATCTCTTGTCATTACATTAACTGGAAAATTTTTAGATTGAACAAAATTCTTATAAATATATTGCGTTACTTCAACAAGTTTTTCCTTATTATTGTTTAGTAGAAGTGATGCATTTATAGCTCCCCAGATTCGTTCTTGAATATACTCATCATCCACTTTTGAAAAACTATCTATCAAATAAAATATAGTTTCTGGATATATTTTTAAAATATTTACTAGTCCTTTACTAGCTAAATCTCTTGTATAAATATCATTTAGGCTAGTAAACCAGCCCAAAATCAATTCCCACATTTTTACAATATCAACATCAACCTTTGCATCCTCAATATATATAGCATTTTTAAGTAACCTATTAATTATAATATGTTTCTCATGAGCTTTTAACATAACATATCCTAAAAGTAAATCTCGATGAACCATTTGCTGCTGTTGCAGTAATCCATGTAAACAATCTGCATTTATAGAAATATTCTTTTTTAAAGAAAGTTCAAGCATTGTCATCAAGGCATCTTTTGCGAATTCTGCTTGATATAATATATTCAACACCTTTTCTTTCACAGTAATATCTATATGTTTTGATTTCCGCCACGCTAATGACTTTAACCAAATTTTCTTTCTTTCCCCTGATCCTTCTTTAAAAAATGTTTCCAATTCCTTATCGTATTTTTCTTTATAAAGAATTGCTATAATCTCTAGTACACCTCTATAATTTGCTAAGTTTTTAAATAAACTTTCAATTTCTTTTAACACTTCTTCATGATTTCTATCAAAAATATTCTTTGCTATAACATAGTCATAAAAACGTTCAAATGAAAAAGAAATTGTATTATCTATACCGCTACTTTCCTTAAGTATATGTTCAGCGATAAGTTCGTCTAATAATTGCTTCGACAAACTACTTTCGGTTATACCTTTATTTTGAAGTTCACATGTAATTGATTCTTTAATTTTACTCCAGCTTAATGCATTTGTTTTTTCTCTATACATATTCTTTCCTATTATATCAATGCATCCCAAAATTATATTTTCTCTTGGAGAAATATAATCTGAAAATTTTTTGGAGATTTTTTCATTTTTAACTCTTAAAAATCGCTCTATTAAATCTCCAAATCCATCAATGTCTAAAACTTGTTCGGCTTCTTTTGTATCAACTAATGTTTCACAATATAGTTTTAAGAATAGTGGATTTGTATACTCTACCTGCATTTTATCCGCTGATGGTATTTTCAAATCATAATATTTGAAAAAGGCCTCAATGGCCTGAGATTCGACACCTACAAATCCGTTATGTTCTATTTGTACAAACTTACTAATAATTTCTTCGTTTAATACTTCAGACAAATAAATTTTTCTACATGTGATGATCAGTTTTATATTTTTATATTTATTTATAACTTCTATTAAGGAGCTTAAATAGCTATTCCAGTAAGTTTTATCTGTAGTCTCATTCAATGCGTCTATGCATATAATTATCGGGTTTCCCAATCTATCGCCTACTAAATCCAAATAGTACAACAATTCATCAAAATTAATTTCTTTTAATGAAAGCTTTTGCAAAATGGTTTCTTCAGGGGACATATTTTTGAAGTATTGCCCAAAAAACAGTAAACTTGGTGTTCCTTCTTGTATATTATGCCAAACTAAATCACACATACTATGAGTTTTCCCTATCCCCCCTTTTCCCGAAAGCAATAGGGTTTTTGAAAAATATAGTTTTACTGGATTTGTTTGGAAAGTTTCTATTACCTTCTTCAATATAACGATTACTTCTTTTATTGAGTCCAAGTTAGCGCAAGGAAATTGGCATTGATATGCCGCCATCCAGCCACGCCAATTTTGATTATTATAAGCACCAACTTCATTTTTCGATTCGAAAATTTCTACTTCTCTTGTAAAAACACTCTCTAATTCTTTAATTAATTCATTACTCACTGTGTCTAAACTCTCAAAAAAGCTGGCCGCTTCAAACGAAATACCCTCTTGTACAAAATTACGAAAGTGGCTTAATAATTCCCTAATAAATTTTTTCGAGTCTTCTATTACCACATATGATTCTTGGCTAAATAACATTGCCTTTGTGTAAGTATCTTCTTCAAAACATGCATCTAATCTTTTAGGGTACTTTTCTAGTTTTCCAATTAATTCCTTAAAATTATCCATTATCATTTTTTCTTGAGCAAATATCATTAAATCATTGAGTGTTTTATTTTCAATAGTTAACTCTTTAGTATAGCGTGGACCTGCAACTCTGGTGGCTTCTTCAATATGCGTTTGAAAAAAGTCAAAATTGAGTTTTTCTTCTAAACTTATATTTTTTGAAAAAGTAATTTTCTTAAGCTCTTTCTCTTCAATTGCGTGTACAAGTTCAGGAAAGCTTTCCTTTATTCGTTTGAAGGAAATACCATATAACTGTTCACTTGTTTCTTGTTGCAAAACTATCCCTACAATAAATCCGTTGATTACTATTGGTGCTCCAGATAGACCTTTATAGCTCTGTAGTTTATCGATCTTATCAACATTTAACACAAAATCTATACTTCTTTCTTCCGCATCCGAAGCTACTGTACCCTTTATTTCTATGCCATCAAGGCGTTCTTTAGGATATCCATAAATAGCGTAATTTAAGCCAACAGTAGCAGACATTGGAATTACTATTTTAGTAAAAGTAGTATCTAAAACTTCATCTTCTAGACAAATAAAAACGCAATCGATATTTTTCTCATAAGCTTGTTTTAAATTTAGCGTCTTTCCCCTAACTCTTTTTCCACGACCAATATCAATGGATACCCATTTTTCGTCCACTTCATCTAGAAGTGGACTTATTAAGTTATGTCTTGCAGTAATAAAGCATTTTGCGTCTATCAAAAAACCAGAACCAATAAACACTTCATTTTCAATAATTTTCCCTGTAAATTCAGATATATCAAGTTTCATATTTCAATACTTCCTCTCAATAATATTAGTTCCAGTTCCAATAATAGTTCTGTATCTATACTTCTGCTTCCAACTTTCATTTAAAATAAAATTCGCTTGCTTGACTGGATAATTAAACGTCATTATTTTATCAATCACTTTACTTTTTAAAATGATATTAGCAATAACATCCATATCTGGATGCCCAAATTTTTCAGAATTTGACGAAACAATGTATTCTTTTGATTTTATACATTCTATAAAATCAGTACTAATATTATAGCAACTCCCATGATGTGGCAATTTTATAAGATCAAATATTACTTCATTTCCGTATTCTTTTAGTAAACTTTGAATAATTTTACATTCATTTTCTTCTTGAACCACTGAATCTCCCATAAACAATAGTTTTTTCCCATATGCTTCTAAGACAAATACGATTGAACTATTATTTACAATTGATGTATCAACTTTTTCTAAATCACTTTTATAATTTTCTAAGCAATCCATTGCAGAAATGTCGATTCTGTTTTTTTCATAATACCTTTTTATTCTAGAAATCAAAAACTCAAATGAGGAAACCATTTTGGTTTTGTTAGCAATGCTAAATCGAAAGCCTTTTGCTGCTAATTCATTAAGCCATTCTTTTTCTAATTCGCATAACGTTTCTGGACATGGACTAATAATGTTAATTTTGATATTTTCAGAAACATTTATCACACCTAATCGATTAGTAATTGGCCCTCCTGATGAAACTATGTTTTGATTGTATCTTCCATACTCAATTAGGCTTGAAAAAGCTACCCCCTCAACTGGCCCAACGTCTTCTTTCTTCGCAAATTCATCTTCATAACCTTTTCTATTTATTTCATCTATTATTGTTACATCATCTTTTAACGGTATGCTTTTTGAATCTAAATTAAACCTATTTACAATTTGCTCAAAACCATTAAACCATATATTTTCAACATCTATAAATTTCTTAATGTTATTTTCTCTTAAAAATGCAATTAACCCATTGATATGGTCCGAATCAATATGTGTGCATATCATCAAGTTAATTTTTTGATTTTGAAATGCAACACTTTTCAACTCATCCTTTAAAAATTTTTCATAGGTTATTCCTAATCCACCATCTATTAATATATTAAATGTCCTACCATCATCTTTTATCGATAATAAAAAACAATCACCATATTGTGCAGGAAATATTTTAAGATTAATCATTATTGCGCTCCTAAAAATTAATAATCAAATAATTAATATTTCTTTTACTCTATTTTACCATTAGGCTATGTCATGTAAATAAATTTTAAAGAAACCCTTTTTATAAATAGAGACCACTTCCAAAGATGCAACCTATACTATCCATGGAAGTGCTCTCTATACTTTTATATAAACATAATTTATTTTATAGAAAAATATGTACCTGACGAGAGGTTAAGAATTTCATCTAAAGAAAATACAGGTTCTGATTCTAATTCTACTTTATTGGTATTAATATCCAAATGATAAATTGGAGCACATTTTTTTATATACATATCTTCAGAGCCAAAAGTAATTTCTGCATATACTGGCAGATCATAAGGTAGAGAGATTTTGTATAGTTTTAATTTCCCGGCAGCTTTTGCGGAATCAATATAAAAAGGGCTTTCTGGTTCATCAAATAAGAAATGATTGCCCTGAAGTTTGCCACAATGGTGGCAATGATTCGCCAAATAACTACATCCACGAAAATTTGAATAGCCCATATGATAATGAAAATGCTGCTCCAAATATTTCAATAAACTTTCTGGAATTGGCGAGAATGCGGGCATTATATGAATTTCATTGCCAAATTCGACTGCTCCAGTCTCAATGTCTTCAAGTAAGTTATTATCTTCATCATAATAGCTTTCGTAATCAAGACAAAAAGAATGTTCTACACCAAAGCAAATAACAGGAGTTTCTTGTCGACATTTATAGCAGGTTTGTTTACTTTCCACAATGTATATATAATCACAAAGAAACTCTATTTCTCGATTATTATTTTTATTAAGAATCCATTTTAAAAATTTATAATAATCAGAGCGATTCTTCACATACCAGCGTTTTATTTCAGGATTCCATTTAGCACCCAAAGCCTTTACAGTATCTTTTTCCCCATAAAGAACATCCAGAAGCAACATATACATTCCTCCTCATTAACTTTAGTATAAAATCAATATCCTACGTAATACGACTTTGAAAATCTGTTAATCATGATTTCATGATAATTTCACCTGTCTCTTTATCAATATTTACTGTAAATCTACAATGCGGATAATTGCTACATCCCCAAAACTCTCCATATCTCCCCATACGTTCTATAAGTTTCCCTCCACAATTAGGACAAATTCTCTTTGAAAAACAATCATATCTTTCATCGCTAGCTTTATTTATATAAAACAGTTTTCGCTCTTCTATATTTTTTTGAAAATCTTCTATCTTCGCTATCCCAGCTTCTGCTGAGCAAAAAATTTTATCTTCTGCTGCAGAGATACAAAATTCACACCCACAACAATCATCTATAAAATTAGCATATGGTTTGCCGTGCCATTTTCGCCTGCCCATTGGACAATAATCTACATGCTCAGTGTATCCACGAGAAATAATTGGCATAGGTTTAGCTACGCTCATAAACTTTTGTAGACATTCTTTTTCAAAACTATTGTAAATCCATTTTTTCTGTTCTGAGTCTTCGAAGATAATTTTTTCCAAATCCTCTTTTTCTATATTTTGCTTATAAGCACTTAAGTCTATTTCTATTGTTGATACTCCAGTGTTTTTTATTTTTAATGACTTATCTGTATCAACAGCATGCGTAACATAAATTTCCACATATATTTTTTTCTGACCACTAATCAAAATAACATCTGGAATAATACTTTCCTGTCTCTGCTCTAAAAGAACTTGATCAACCTTGATTTCCTTTGCTTCCGAAAGCAACATTCTTTCCCTACCGCATCCTGGAAAATTGAGGTATACAGCTGGAATCATAATTTTTTTACGCTCCATGATCATTTGTTTTGCTGCTAAATGTAATGATGTTTCATATCCATATTTACATTCTTCTGAGTCATAATGTGCAAAATGATGCATCATAACTTTTCCTTTTTTAGCGATCAATTTCCCATTACAAGCCGGACAGAAACATTCGCATTTTAATCCATTAGAAACATTTGATATATGTACTAGCTTTCCATTATGTAGAGCATAACTCATATGAAACTGTTTTACGGACATATTTGCAGATTCCTTTCCGATTTTCATAAATTATCCAATATAAT
>JBOFWE010000386.1:0-2103 GCA_051653465.1 Selenomonadaceae bacterium
GTCCGTCCTCGTCGATTTGCTGCAACTGCTGCAGCGAGCCAATCCGCAGCAGGAAATCTTCTCCGAGATCCATAATACGGCTGAGCTCGAAACGATGCTGCTACGTGACGATCTTGATCTGGCCCTCATCGAAGGCACCATCCAATCAGAATACCTGATCAGCTCGCCCTTTATGCAGGATGAACTGATCTTTATCGCCGCCCCTCAAAGCGTACTGTCAAAACAAAAAAAAATCGTGGCTGCAGATCTTGAACGCTGCAAATTCTTTGTCCGCGAAGCCGGCAGCGGCACCCGCGATCTGTTCGAGCAAGTCATGCAGGAGCAAAAGCTGCGTTTCTCCATCGCCGGGGTCTATAACAATGCAGAAAGCATAAAAAAAGCTGTTGCCGCTGACCTCGGCATCAGCGTTATCTCCCGGCGTGCCGTCCGTACTGAATTGGCCCGCGGCGAGCTCTGCACCTTCAAGCTGTCGGGCATCGCTTTTCACCGGACCTTTAACATCGTCCATCACAAGAATAAATATATTTCGCCCGAACTCAAAGCAGTCATCGATCTCTGCCAGAAAACTGACCGCCTGCAATAAGGGTGATAAAGATTTAAGAACAAAATAAAGGGGCATCCTCACAGGATGCCCCTTTATTTTTAGCTGCCAGTGGCTGCAAAAAAAGATTACTTTTCCTGCAAAAAAAGCAGCTGCAGTAATTTTTCGATTCTGGGGTCGCATACCCGATAATTTATTTCAAGCCCGTTGCGCGTACCACAGATAATTCCGGCAGCCCGCAGCTTCTGCAGATGCTGTGAGATCGTCGACTGCGGTGCCCGCAGGCAGCTCTGCATATGAGACACATTGCATGACCCTTTTTCCAGCAACCCTTTGACAATACACAGCCGCACCGGATGCGCCAACACCTTCAGCAGCTCCGCTATTTCATTAAATTTCATTGAATTATCGTCCATAAACAAGCACGCTCCCAGCCAAATATCATATTCATACATTACGATATTACGGTCTTTCTGTCAATACAAACGGCGGCACCTCACACAGGCTGCCGCCGCCTAACCACCTTCACTCAGATTCGTCTTCTTTACACATATTGCTTTGAGCCGCAGCCACGGCCTGTTGAATACTGGCCGTAGTTTCCGCTCGTTTTTTCCCTTTCTGCCAGTACATTGCATCATCAGCCCGGCGAAAAATTTCATCGATAGCTTCCCCGTAGTTTCCCATATCCATGCCGAGTGACAAGTAGAGCGGAATTCCTGCCTCTTTGTGATTGCAACGAATAATATTTTGCTCAATCTCCCCGTAAACCTCTTCGAGCTCCAGCAGAGAAGTTTTCGTCAACAAAACGATGAATTCGTCACCGCCGATACGCGCCGTCATACTGTTTTTCCGTTCCACGCTCAGCACCCGGGCCGCTTTGCAAAGCAGCTTGTCTCCTTCCGCATGCCCGAGGGAATCATTGACCAGCTTCAAGCCATCAAGATCAGCGACAATAATGCCAACAGGAAACATGGATTCAACAAGACTTGACCGAAACTGCTGTTCAAAATAAAAGCGATTATAGAGCCCCGTCATCGCATCATGACAGCTTATATGCTTGAGAATTTCTTCCATTTCTTTGCGTTCTGTAATGTCACGGATTACCAACAACACCTCATTTTCATCATAGCAGACCATACGCAATTCTTTAGAAACGACCTTATCCCCTTCCGCCCGGTCGTATTCACAAAGCTGCAATTCACCGGTAGCCACACAGCGCTCGAGTCCCTGACTGATCCGTGCCGCAATCTCAGCTGGCCAAACAAGTGACAGATGCCGGCCAATACAGGTAGCCGCATTAATCAGCAGCGAGGATTCATTCGTCCTGATGATCTCCAAAATAATTCCACTGCCATCTATGCGAATCAACGCATCTGGAATCGCCTTGATAATCGCCTTATTTTTCTTCTCACTTTCGCAGATTGCCTCTTCCCAAACCTTCTGTTGGGTAATGTCTATCAGCGTCCCAATCACCAGCAATTTCCCTTCGATCATACACATAGACGAGTACACATGAATATTGAGCATATGACCATCCTTGTGCATCAGCCGCACTTCATACG
>JBOFWE010000387.1:0-3202 GCA_051653465.1 Selenomonadaceae bacterium
TCAAGCACAAGCCTCGCCGCGGTCGTCTTGCCAACCCCCGGCGGCCCATAGAGCAGCAAATGCTGCGGGTACGGGGAGCTGAGCTTTGCCTTGAGCGAGCGAACTGCGCGCTCCTGCCCGACAATTTCCTCCAGAGTTCCCGGCCGCAGCAGCTCCATGACCGACTGGGTCAGGCTGACCTCTTCCAGCCGCTCCAAAGCTTCCATTTTCCCCTTCGCTTGCGGGGTTTCTTCCTCCGGTTTTTCCTCTTTAAGGACCTGCATGCGAATGTCCTTTACATAATCCTGGTGATGTTCCTCCAGGCGCTCGGCAATCTTTTTCTCGATTTTATCTTCCATCGACCGGCGCGCCATAATATCAGCCATAGCCTCAGCCAATCCGGCCAAAACCTCCGGCATCTCCTGCGGCGTCGGCACCTTATCCAGTGTCGGATTTTCTTCGATAATCCGCTGCAAGGCCAACACCCGTTCCCCACGATTAGGCGAACGCAACAGCTGCATCGCACCCAGCTTGCCGGCCTTAAGCACCAGCTTGTCGGAACCGATTATATCGACGAGAATTCCATAGATCGCATCGATTTCCTTGTCGATCTCCTGAACATCCGCCGCTGCCGAAGGCTGCTGTTTATCTTTTTGTTTCTTACTCTGAAATATTTTTTTGAAAAACTCTTTCATGTCTTGCCTCTTCCTACGCAGTTACAATAACCACCTTGATTGTACTGGTGATTTCCGGATGCACCTTGATAACCGCTTCATATTCACCAAGACCCTTAATATCACCTTTTATTTCAATTTTGCGTTTATCGATTTCAATGCCATGCTTGCTCTGCAAAACTTCGGCCACGTCCTTGCCTGTAACCGAGCCAAACAGTTTGCCGTTTTCTCCGATTTTCACCGGAATGATCACTTCGATTTTAGCCAGCTGCGCCGCCATCAATACCGACTCATCTTTGGCCTGCTGCTTTTTGCGTTCGGCTGAATTTTTCTGGGCTACGGCTACATTCATATTGGCAGCATTCGCTTCCACAGCATATTTTTTCGGCAGTAGAAAATTTCTGCCGTATCCTTCCGACACTTCAAGAATGTCGCCTTTTTTTCCAACTTTTTTAACGTCCTGCTGTAATATCACTTTCATCGTTATCGTTCTCCTCCATATATTTTAAACTTAAGTCAATTGCCTGCTGTCTGATTTCCGTCAGATCACCAGCGACCTGGGCTCCGGCGACATTTTGATGTCCACCGCCGCCAAATTCCTCCATGATAACCTGGACATTCAATTCCCCCGTCGAACGGGCGCTGATACCAACGACATCCGGGGATAAATGAAACAACACCAGGCTCATCCGCGCATTTTCAATGCGCAGCAAAAGATCCGCCACTTGCGCTGCCATCGCCTGAATATTAGGCAGGTTATCCGGACAGACCGCCACGATCAGCCCGCAAGGGAAAAACTCCGAACCTGCCAGTGCCTGGGCCTGCGCCAGGCTGGTAGCATAATCTGAACGAAACAAATGCCGCACAATAACCGGATCGGCACCGCAACGGCGCAAATAAGCCGCCGCATCAAAGGTCCGGACCCCCGTCTGCACTGCAAAGTTCTTTGTGTCAACAACAATACCGGAATAAAGTGCTGTTGCATCCATTCGTCCGAGGACAAGGTCCTCGCTGAAGTACATCAGCAGTTCCGTCACCAGTTCACTCGTCGACGAGCTGGCCGGTTCAATATAGACCAGTAAGGGGTTTTCTATAAAGTGCTCGGAACGGCGATGGTGGTCAATCACCACGACCTGGCCGATCCGCTCGAGCAGATTCTGATCAGCAACCATATGCGGAATATGGGTATCCACCACGATCAGTACCGGATTGAGTGCCGACAGCGTCGTGAGGTTCTTCGCTGGCACAAACAGGTTTTCATATTCGGCCGTGCCGCGGATCAGATCGGCAAATTTATCGATGCCTTCATTCATATCGCTGAGAACGATATGTACCTCTTTTTCCATATGGCGTGCCATCTTGGCAATCCCCAAGGCTGCCCCGAGGCAGTCAAAATCCTCATTATGATGGCCCATGACATAAACGGCATCGGCATTGTCGATGATTTCATTGAGCGCGTGCGCTACGACCCGCGCTTTAACCCGGGTATGCTTTTCCACCGCCTTGGCCTTGCCACCATAAAACTGCATCTTGCCATCCACCTGGACTGCCACCTGATCGCCACCGCGGCCAAGGGCTAGATCCAGGCCCGCCTGCGCTTGTTCCCCCAGCTGTGCCAGGCTGATGCTGGTTTGCCCGACCACCGCTACCCCAAGGCTCAAGGTTACCGGGAACTTGTTGGCACTATGCAGGGCGCGCACCTTGTCAAGAATGTCGAATTTGTCCGCCAAAGCCCGGTCAAGGGACCGGCGCTCCATCACAGCCACATACAGATCATCCGAGACCCGGCGCATAAAGCCGCCCAGACCGTGCACCCATTCATCGAGCAGGTGGTTGACTTCAAAGATCAGCGTCGTCCGCTGCGCCTCCGAGAGCCCCTGCAGGACTTCATCATAGTTATCAATCTGAATATAGCTGAGCACGGTTTTTTCCATTGCATTTTCCTGCTTGAGCACCTCAACATCCGTAATATCAGCAACATAAAAAACCATCAGACCGTGCAAGTCATCCGTCGTTGCAACCGGACGATGAATCACACGATAATAGCGCTCATTGCTGATAAATACATACTCTCCCTCTGTACCCCAGACAGGAGAAATAATGATCCGCGGCCAAAAGTCCTTGATCGAAATACCGATTTCCGGTTTGAACTGCAACCACTTTTCAAGCTCAGCGTTATGCCATTGCAGCCGCCCGTCATGATCAATGACGACAATTGCTCCCGGCAATCGTTCAATTGCATAATTTACGACCCCGCTGACATTGTTGATAATGTTTTTGCAGTAATACTCCAAGGAGCGCTGCCGGTCACGGCACCGCTCACGCGAATACCAGAACAGGCAGATCCAGACCACCAGGCCAATGGAGGCCATATATACATTGTAATGCATGATCACCAGCAACAATCCGCCGGTAATCGCCATATTGATGCAAACATCCACCCAGGCGGATAAGTTCCGAGGCATATAAAGACCCCCATTCACACGCAATCATTTGCTGTTATTTTCACTTCTAAACCGCTTTCTGTAATCAAAGACCATGTCAAACAG
>JBOFWE010000388.1:0-1492 GCA_051653465.1 Selenomonadaceae bacterium
GGACGAGCAATGACCTGAATCTCGTTACCGGGAACAATGAGATTTCATATGCCGACTTAAAGACCAAGGAAATAGCCGGCAAGGAAGCGGCAAAACCGTCCGTTGCCCTTGATATTGGGGCTGTAGGCGGAATGTATGCCGGTAAAATTATGCTTGTCGGCACAGAAAAAGGCCTCGGCGTAAATGTCGACGGAACCATTGTCGCCGATAAAGCTTTGACCATATCCACCGAAGGGAAACTCTCTATCGAGGGGCATATCAATGCCGCTGAAAACATAGCAGTACATGCGGCGACGGGATTTTCCAACCAGGGACAGTTGACCTCAAAAGCTGAAATCAGCATAAAAACCAAAGGCGATGCACAAAATACTGGTTTTATCATCGCAGGCGAAGCCTTGGAGGATGAGGATGGTGCGCCGGCGCCGGTGGCAAAGCCAGCTCCGGCGGGCCTTACACTTGAGGCGGGCGATCATATAAATTCCACCGGCATGCTCAGTGCGACCAAAGAAATCGCATTATCTGCCGGAAAAATAAAATATGAAAAAGGCAATACCCAGGCACCGAGCGTGGTGATAAAAGAAAGCAACCCGGATACGGCGGTTGTCGTTGTGCAGCCCCCGACGGCCTCAAAGGATAAAGATATTGTTACCCCGGTGCTGCCAATAAAAGACGCGGCAGGCACTGTGGTGGGAACAAAAGCCGTAGCCAAGGAAAGCGATCTGGCTCTGGTGGCAGATGCCTCGGCAGGCGCCAGCGATAAACCGATTGTTGATAAAACCGCCAGCGGAATCGACCTGGTCCAGATTGCGACGCCTAATGCACAGGGCTTATCGCGCAACTTGTATACCGATTTCAATGTAAAACCAGGCGGCATTATTTTAAACAATGCCACCGCCTATGCCAATACGCAGCTCGCCGGGTATATTGACTACAATACGCGCCTTGGCGGCGTGGCGGCAAAAACGATTTTAAATGAAGTGACCTCGGCCAGGGCCAGTAAGCTTAACGGCTTTATCGAAGTGGCCGGACACAAAGCCAATGTCATTATTGCCAATCCCAATGGGATTCAGGTCAATGGAGCGGGCTTTATCAATGCCGATCATGCGACCTTAGCGACGGCCTCCGCGCAAAACTGGCTGTCGGGGGCACCGTCGTTTGCCTCCGGAGCAAGAGGCAGTGTGTTTTTGGTCGGCGATGGAGTCAATGCAGCGACGAACCAGCAACTAAATCTCGTAACCAATGACCTGTATAACAATGCCTCGGAAATTTGGGCGCATGACCTGAATATCGCCGCGGATGGAAACATCTATAATACAGGGAAAATGGCAGCTTCAAATGCCGTGCAGGTAGCGGCTAAAAACCTTACCAATGAAAAGCAGGCAGTGCTCAACTGGGTGGGGACAATAGGAGGGATGTTTATGGAAGAAAACTCATATTTAAATGTATTACCAGAAATATTTCAAAAGAGGAAAGAAAGTATAGGAAAAACAAT
>JBOFWE010000389.1:0-4381 GCA_051653465.1 Selenomonadaceae bacterium
CCGGTCACCAAAAAATGTGCGAGCGAATTTTACGTCGATAAGTTCTTTGCCGGCGTCGATGGCTTTGCCGCCGAGTCCGGATTTATGGGCAGCGATCTGATGCGATCCGAGGCCGTAAAATCCATGGCAGAATCCGCCAAGAAAATCATCTTGCTCACGGATTCAGCCAAGTTTACGCGGCGCAGTCTGGTGGTCTTGTTTCCGTTACGTCAAGTAGATTGCGTATTCACCAACAATGCCTTGCCTGAAGACACCCAGGCCCTTATGGAACAAAGCGGCATCGCGGTTACTATTGCCTAACCATCTCGCTGCTCTTGCTAGATTTCATCGGCCTTCAGTTTGAAGCATATCCTCATGTTGTTAAAAAATGAACGTCCTATTGTCTGCCTGGAAGAAAGCGGCCGCAAATTAGTCCTGATTAATTTGCGGCCGCACCGATTTCTTCCGGCGCAGCCCCAGGTAGGATTCCATCGGCTTTATGTTTAGCCCGCAATGAACCAGACCGGCACCAATAAAGAGATAACCAAACCATTCATGTGCTTCCTTCGGATAAAATGACTTCGTCTTGTCTACTGCCGAAGCGTCGCTCATCACCATCGTCTGCACCTGTGGTGCTTTTTCTTTATGACCGAAGGTCATCTGCAGCCCTGATACCGAAACAATCACAAAAGAAATTGCCAGCAAAATTGAGGTTATTCTTCTCATCATTAAAAACTCCTTTTTTGGTGTATATTATTTTTTTCGGCCAAAACTGCCGCAGTTGTTTCCACCCCTGGCAGCGACAATCCTGCCGCCTTACGGTACAAGCACACACTGCAGAAAATGCCGAGCAGCAGGATTACTGCACTTGGCAGGACCGCTGCGTTCCAGTGCCCATCGGCAGTGATAAAGCCAAACAGCGGCGTCGCCACCAGGTTAGCTGCACTCTGCATCATCGAAATAATTCCCATTCCGAATCCGGTATGAGCCCTGCTCTCCATGACCAGCGGAACCATCGCAAAAATCAATGCACAGGTGAATCCTGTAACAAAACCCACACTGACCAGATAACTGCCCATAAATTCCTGCGGCACCAAAAAACCTGCTGTATAAAGCAGCGTCGACAGCAACGAGCAAACAACTAAAATCGGCGCATGAAGCTTAATCTTTGTTAGCAGATAACCGGCCACAATACCACCTGGCGCGCTCCAGGAAAAGCCAAGGCTTGCCTGGTAATTCGCTGCTGCCTGGCTATAGCCAAAAGCCTCGCGAAAATAGGTCGGTGCCCAGGTCAAAAAGCCGAGGCTTCCGAGCATCATAAAAAAGAAGGCCCCTCCCAACAACCATATCTGCGGCCGGCACAAAGCCGCGGCCGCAAAATACGGTGCTGCAAATCCTCGCTGCTCTTCCGACCTCCCCCGCTGCCGGTCTGGATGCAGATCGTTCACAACAACGGCATAGAAGAGAAGCGCCAGCAGTGCCAGGATTCCCCCTACCCACCAGCTGCCCCGCCAGCTGCCAAAAGCCTCAACAACCGGCTGAGACAGATTATAGGCCAGCGCAGATCCGACCGGATACCATGTCGCCCAGATTCCCATCGGTAGCCCTAATTTATCGTGATCAAAGTGCATGGCGATGACCGCCGGCGCCACAACGGCGATAACACTGAGCCCGACTCCTTCGACAATTCTGCCTCCAAGCAATTCTGTCGTTCCGGCGGCACTGCCGCCGATAAGGCAACCAAGAAGTATACAGCCCAGCCCCATCATCCCGGCACCCCGCGGTCCAACATAACGCAAGAGCAACGCGGCTGGCAAGGCCAGTACAATCCCAGTCAAGGCAAATACCGACATCAAAAAACCGCCCGTCGTTGCATCCGTTCCAAACTGTTGCATCAAAATTCCCATCAACGGAGGAACCTTATATTGGTTAAAAATTACAACTACGCTGGCGAGATAGACCGCGATGACAACCAGCCATTTTTTCTGCATAACGACCAACCTTCCTTCCGGCAGAAAAATACCACCATTCTTTGTCTGCTGGGAATTTTTCTTATATCATATACAACAAAGATTAAACCCTGATTAAAATAAAATTAGAATTTGGTTAAAAATCGCAAATAATGGTTTTCAAATCACCAAAAACATGGTTTTATAAATAAAGAGTTATTATCCTAGAAATGGAGGATTGAAAACCGTGTCGACAGATCATGCAAAAATACTCATTGTCGAGGATGAGGCTAAAATTGCCCGTTTTCTGCAAATGGAACTTGAACACGAAGGATTTCTGACTGGAATTGAAGCCAACGGCCGCATCGCCCTCGACCGCATCATCCAGGAAGATTTCGATCTCATCCTGCTCGACCTGATGCTGCCAGAACTCGATGGCATCGAAATCTGCCGGCGGGTGCGTGCTATCTCTGATGTTCCGATCCTCATGCTAACCGCAAAGGACGACATTGCAGACAAAGTGACCGGACTCAATATTGGCGCCGATGACTATATCACCAAACCGTTTGCGATTCAGGAACTCATTGCTCGCATTGGTGCCGCCCTGCGAAAAAGCCGGGGAAACTGTAATTTTTCGGGCACACCCCTGTGTTCCCAAGATCTGCGGCTCTATCCGGAGCGCTATGAGGCTTTCGTCGGCGAGCAAAAACTTGTACTAACAAAAAAAGAATACGACCTGCTCGAGTTTCTACTGCGCAACCAGGGCATCGTTCTTTCCCGCGAACGCATCCTCCAGGATGTCTGGGGTTATGATTTCATGGGGGACACGAAAATTGTCGATGTTTATATCCGCTATCTGCGCAGCAAACTCGATGAATACTACAGAAAAAAATACATTTATACAGTCCGGGGGGTCGGTTATGTGGTCAAAAATTAAGGCCCTTCATCTTCCGATATCGCTCAAACTAACTGGCCTCTATGCCCTCATTTTGGGCTGCACCCTGCTTTTCACCAGCCTCCTGACATTCACCGGCCTGCTGTACATTCTTTTTTCTCAGGCCCATGAAGATATTCGTCAAAGTATCATCAATGTAGCCCAGCACCTCGAAAAGACCCAGGAAATTGATAACCGCCTGCTGCATGAGAACCTGCTCGCTCCCGATGTCATCCTAAAAATCTACGATGAGCAGGACCACCTCGTCTTTGACAGCGACCCAAAGATCCAGTCAGCACCGAATTTCAACCACGAGCCCTCTCGCGATTTTGACACTCACCGGTCGATGACGATGAAAAAGGAAGTCCTGCAGTTGCTCACCCCCGATGAACTCTATTTTTATGAGAACAAGAAAGAATTTACTATAAACGGGCAGATTTACCGACTGCACTTCCTCGAACCCATGAACAAACAAAACCATGTTCTCATGAACCTTACATCAGCTCTGCTCCTTGCCAATATTCTCGGGCTGCTGGTTGCCGCCATTGCCGGCTTCTTCCTCAGCCGCCGTATCCTCCGTCCTATTCGGCGGATGACAGAAACAGCGAAGGAAATTGAAATCAAAAATCTGGAAAAAAGAATCCCCCTCAGCAATGGCAATGATGAGCTTCAGGAACTTGGCCGAACCTTCAACCGCATGCTCGACCGTATCCAAACAGGTTTTGAAAAACAGCGGCGCTTCACCTCCGATGCCTCCCATGAACTGCGCACACCGATCACCGTCATCAGCGGCTATGCCGACATGCTCGACCGCTGGGGCAAGGACGATCCCGATGCCCGCCAGGAAGGCATTGATGCGATCAAATCCGAAGCCAACAACATGTACCAGCTCATTGAAAAGCTCCTATTTCTTGCCCGCGCCGACCAGAATCGGCAGTTGTTGAAAAAAGAAATCCTCACGACCAATCTCCTCCTCGATGAGATTTTCGAGGAAACGCAGCTTATCGCTTCGGACCATACGATCCGCCTCGAGCCAAACGACAACGCATTCATTCTGGCTGACTTCGTCGCCCTCAAGCAGATGCTGCGCATCTTTATTGACAACAGCGTAAAATACACGCCGGCCGGCGGCACAATCACGATCAGCGGCAAGAAAAGTGCTGCCCATATCACATTATCGATCAAAGACACCGGCATTGGCATCCCGCTCGCCGACCAACCCCATGTCTTCAACCGCTTCTATCGGGTAGACAAATCGCGCGCCAAATTCACCGGCGGCACCGGCCTCGGCTTGTCCATTGCCAGCTGGATTGCCGCCCAGCATGGCAGCACGATTGACCTGGACAGCAGACCTGACCACGGAACCTGCATGTCCGTCACACTACCGCTAGCCGAAACAGGTGCACCGGATGTTCCCAGCATATGAGAAAAACGCCTACCGATTCCGGCAGGCGTTTTTCTCATATTGATAATCCTTGATTTTTTAATTTCTTTAAAATTTTATCCCGTCTTCTTGTTT
>JBOFWE010000390.1:0-21187 GCA_051653465.1 Selenomonadaceae bacterium
TATAATAAACACCGAATAAAGGCTAAGCTTGGCTGGCTTAGTCCTGTGAATTATCGATTACGTTATGCCGCAGCATAATAAAAACCGCAGTAGCAATAAATGCTACTACGGTTTGGTCTAACTTTATGGGGTCACTACAAATCGCTGAGTGCCTGTTTTTTTATAATCTTTAATTTTCTGCCAGCCATTTTTCAGTCGATACAATTCGGCTAAACCGCAGGCTCTGGGCCATTAGAGTTGCATGGTGCAAGTCGCGGCTGGAGATAGTGCCGACGTCGTTATGGATATCAATGGTTCCCGTGGCATCGGATAAAAATTCAACGCCATAGCCGCGATGAAAGGCTTCTCTGGCAGTGGTATCACAGCACATTTGCGTCATATAGCCGGTAATGACCAGATCCGAGATCCCCTCCTGCTCTAAAATATCGTTTAATGCGGTAGCGTAAAAAGAACTCGGTTTTGTCTTTTCGATCAGATAATCATACGGCATTTTTGCGATTTCTGGATGAAGCTGCCAGCCTTCACTTTGGTATAAAAAAGTTTCGCCGGTCCGGGCCGTATGCTGGATGATGAGGATGGGCATTTGCAGTGTCTGTGCCCGGCGCATCAATTCTAAGATATGGGCAAGGCTCTCCTTTGGGGCCGGATAGGTGACGGGCAGATGCCCAGTGAAATATTCATTTTGTACATCGATGATAAGCAGTGCTTTTCGCATAAAAATCTTCCCCTCGCGTGTCTATTGTTATAGTATTATGATAAACTAAAGCAGACTGGAAAGGTGAAAGAAAAACGGGGGATTGGCTTTATGAATGAAAAAGATACGATGGATTTTCTTGATGAAACTGACCGACAGATCTTGCTGATGCTTAAAAGCAACTCGCGGACAGCGCTAAAGACTATCGGCGAGAGCGTTCATCTGACGGCGCAGGCCGTTTCAAACCGAATCAACCGGCTGCAAAAACTGCAGGTGATCCGTGGCTATACAATCGATGTCGATGAGGAAAAGCTGGGCATGGCAATGATTGCCTATATTACTGTTTTTATGAAGACGCGAGAGCATCAGCAATTGCAGCGGTTTTTGCAGGCGGAAGACATTGTCAAGGAGGTTCACCGGATCAGTGGCGATGGCTGTTATCTGGTAAAGGTTATCTGCCCGGGAATGATGGAAATCAACCGGCTGCTCGATCAGCTGATGGAATATGGAACGTATCGCCTGAATCTATCCACTGAAAGAATCAAAGGCTAAAGCAGGTTTAATTCAATAAATATAAATTTTAGAGCGTACGTCGATCTGGTAAGAAGCACAGCTGTTCCGCAAGGCCCCAAAGTCATCATACAGAAAATTTAGCAATGTGCAAGTTATAAGCTGGCCTTTATCCGTTAGATCTAAAAATCAGCGGATAAGGGCCAGTTTTTTATGCGGAAATTTTCCCGCGCAGAAAGGCAGTGAGCGGGAGTATCGACAAAACCATGCCGGCGATGATGATGATGGCAGCGGTCATGCCAAGAAAATCGCTGAGTACTCCATAAATCCAGGGGGAAACCGCTCCGGCAGCAATTGTGCCCGTGTAGAAAATGGCAAAGGCCTGCTGATATTTTTCACTGCAGACGAGTTCAGGTACGCTGCCATAGAGAACTGAAGAGGTGCCATTTAGGGCAATGCCGAGGAAAAATGACAGAGCGATTTGAATAGGCAGTGGCAGGTAAAGTATGGAAAAAATACAGGCAGCTGTCAAAAGTTCGGTAAAGATTACGGTAGGAAGAGCTCCTGCTTTGGCGGCTAAGGCACCGCAGAAAAATTTGCCGGTAGCTCCACCAGCAAATACCAAAGATAATGCCAGACCGATTGTGCCAATGGAAGCCGCATTCGCTTGCAGTAGAAAGGGGAAAAAGGTTAAGAAGCCCATACGGGTGCTGCTGTCAATGATACCGATGAGAAGAAGCGCCCAAAATGCCGGGGGAAATGCAGCGGATGTTGAAGCGGGGGCTGTGGTTGCTTTTTGGGGGGGATTTTCTAAAACCAGCGCCCGGGTGCTTTGACCAAGGATGCCCGTGCCCAGCAATCCCAACAGGCCACAGAAAAAAGCGGCCTGTTGCCAGCTGCTTGAGATGTGGATAATAGCGGCAGCAAGCCCGGGCATAATCAACTTACCTACATCGCCTGCTAAATTGAAGGTGCTTAGAGCAATTCGCCGTGGATAAGGATCTTTTATGACCGTGGTGATAATTGACGAGGACAGGGGGTGCTGGACGCTTGAACCGAGTCCACCAAGCAAAAGTAGCAGGAATAAGAGCAGCGGACTGGTTATGCTTTGATACAAGATAAAGGAAGTGCTTGTCAATAAGGTGCCAAGCAGCAGCAGGCGGATACTGCCTGCCTTTTGAGCCAGATAACTTGCCGGAATTTGTCCCAAGGCCATGGCTCCGGAAAAAATTGTTTTTAAAAACCCGATTTCAGCAAAGCTTAAGAGAAATTGTGTTTGCCAGAGGGGAAAGAATATGTACAGCATATCGGTAAGGCCGTCGTGAATAAAATGGGCTAGACCGGCAGAAAACAAGGCTCTTTTGTAAAAGGGGTTAGGCATAAAAATCATTCCTTAATCTGATCATTAGGTCGTGAGATACTTTCTAAAGCCCTGCGCAGCTGGTGCTGACGCGGCAATGGCCAGCAAGAGTTGCTGTACCGGCAAGGGAAATATTTTTCCCTTGCGAAAAATAATGGAAAAGGTGATTTCTCGGATTGGGGCCGTAGGAAAGGCGTACAGTTTTTTATGACGAATGCTGTCGGCTACAAGAATTTCAGGTAAAATAGCGATGCCGCAGCCGTTTAGTGCTGCCTGAAAAACCGCTTCAGAATCGCTGTATTCAAGACTGGGCCGGATGTTATGCTCGTGGAACAGGTCCTCATAAAATTTCCGGTAGACCTTGCCGCGTTTAAGGGAAACATAGGGATAGTTCCAAATGCTTTCATGGGGGTTTTTTATCAAGTCGGGAGCGCCCACCCATAAAAGTTGTTGCTGAAGTACAGGGAATTGACGGATTTTAGCGTTTTTAATCGTATCGTGTACTACAGCAAAGTCAAAGCTGTTGTCTAAAATTCCTTCGAGGGTGAGCGGAATGTCAAAGCAGTGTTCAACCTGTATGGACACATCAGGATACAGGCGCTGCAGCTCTTGGAGAAAGGGCGCCAGCATGTGGGTTGCGACAGCAGTCCCCAGGCCAATGCGGATGATGGTATGGGGTGAGAAATTTTGCAGAGCATCCTTGGCTTCATTGTCGAGTGCTAGAATTTTTTCTGCATAATCAATTAGGCAGTTTCCAGCAGCTGTAATGTGAAGTTTTTTTCCGGTTCGTTCAAATAGCAGAGCACCAAAATGTTTTTCCAGTGACTTGATTTGTGCGGTAATTGTCGGCTGGGTAAAATTCATCTTTTCTGCTGTCTGGGTGAGATTTTCTGTTTTGGCGACACAGAGAAAGGTCTTTAGCAATTGCAAATCCATAAATATCCTCCGGTTGTTTTTGTAATACGAAAAATCGGTGCGGTATCATTTTTTATAGTGTACCCTTTCTTCCGGAAAAAAGGAAATTAATTATAAGAAGCAGTTTCATAGAAATTTTCTATAAGCAGATTGCAGCAGGGAAATAAATTTTTCTTGATTGATAATATTAATAATGATAATATTAACAATGATATTTTTATCAATAAAGGGGTGAGATCTATGGCATTTAAAGAAAATGGCCGAAAGAATTTTGTAAAACTGACGACCGCAGTTTATATCTTACGGATTTTGGAAGAGAATGCAAGTCATGGCCATTGTATATCGGAGCAGATTAAAGAGCGGACGGGGCAGGTCATATGTCCAAATACAAATAGCCTGTATCCGACACTGCATTTATTGGAAGAGCGTGGTTATATTATGGGGACCTGGGATTCGCCGACCATGCGCTGTAAGCGGGTTTATAAGATAACCGATGCCGGACGGGAATATCTGCCAGAGCTTGAGGAAAGGCTGCGCTCTAGAATTGAGGAAATTGAGCAAAATATAAAGATCATTAAAGCGGATTTACTGAAATAAGGGGTTATGAATAAACGTGGGAAAAGCAGAACAGATGAAAAAAACAAAAATCATGATACTGGCAATTTCTGCTGCTGTATTGGTAGCGTTTGCGGCCGGTATGTGGTGGTATTATAGCGCGAGCCGGGTTGCTACGGATGATGCCCGGATAAAAGGGACGATCGTTCCCATCAGTTCTAAAATTGAAGGAAAAATTGTTGAACTTGCTGTTGAAAATGGAACAGTAGTAAAAAAAGGGATGATACTGGCCCGGCTCGATGGGGGCGAACTTGAGGCACAGCTTCTGCAGGCCAAGGCAAATCTGGCAGCTGCCGAGGCAAAGCTTAGTGAAGCCAGGGGCGGCAATCGCCCCCAGGAAATTGCCGAGGCAAAAGCCGGTGATACAGAAGCCGGAGCTACTTTAGAGCATGCGGAAAAGGAATACGCAAGAATGCAGGTCTTGTATGAGCAGCAGGCTGTTTCCGAACAGCAGCTCGACAGTGCAAAAACTGCCTTAGCGGTTGCACGGGCGGCAAAAGAATCCCGTCAGCAAAAATATGATTTGACCGCTGCCGGAACAAGGACAGAGGATATATCCTATGATGAGGCCCAAGTACAGGCGGCCGCTGCCCAGGTGAAAAATCTTGAGGCTCAGCTTGAAAATACCTGGATCCGTGCTTCCGCCGATGGCATTGTCGATTCGAAAGCAGCGGAAATTGGCCAGACGGCAATTCCGGGACTGACGTTATTTCATGTGGTTAATCTTGATGATGTCTGGCTGTCGGCAAATGTTGAAGAAACATATCTGGGGAGAATTCATGTCGGTTCCGCTGTTGATTTCAAGGTGGATGCGTATCCGGGCGTGGAATTTCATGGAACGGTAACTGAGATTGGTGCGGCAGCCGGCTCCCAGTTTTCCCTGTTGCCGGCAGAAAATACTTCGGGAAATTTTACAAAAGTAACGCAGCGATTTGAAGTAAAAGTAAAGGTTGAAACAGAGGCTGATTTTGTACTTAAACCTGGAATGTCAGCTGCCGTGACAATTCATAGCTGAGGTGCTGACATGGAGATAAAAAAACAGCCGGAAACACACCGGTATATAGTCCTGTTTCTGGTTTCTCTGGGAACCTTGATGTCTACCTATGTCAGCAGCTCGGTGAATCTTGCCCTGCCCAATATCATGCAGGTCTTTGGTTTTACCATTGATTCTATTGTCTGGGTGACGCTGGCCTATATGATTCCATATGGAACAGCGCTGCCCTTACTGGGGAAATTTGGTGATATTTTTGGTAGAAAAAGGATGTATTTGTTGGGGCTGGGCGTATTTACGGTGGCTACTTTTTTGGTCGGGGCTGCCTGGAGTGATACCTCTCTTATTATTTTTCGTGTCTTGCAGGGCCTTGGCGCCGGACTGATTTTTCCTAATGCGATGGCAATTGTGGCCGTGGTATTTCCGGCTAAAGAACGCGGGCAGGCACTGGGAATATGGGGGGCCTTGGCGGCCGGCGGCAGTGCCTGTGGGCCGACGATTGGCGGTTATATTGTCGAATATCTTGACTGGCGCTTGATTTTTTATTCTATTTTGCCGATCGCCATAGCGGCGTTATTTTTTTCTTCGCTGCTTTTACCGGAATCAAAAGTTGAGGGCAAAAAAACCAGTGTTGACTATGGCGGCAGTGTGCTTCTAATCCTGAGCCTTAGTGCGTTTTTGTTGGCACTGAACAAAGGGACCAAGGAAGGCTGGAGCTCACCATTTATCGTCAATTTAATGGCCGTTTTTGTCATTGGGATGCTGCTGTTTCTAGCCGTAGAATATTGTGCGGAACATCCATTGGTTGATCTCAAGCTTTTTCAGAGCCGGATCTTTACCATGTCAAACATTGTCGGATTTATATCCTTTCTTACCCTGTATGGCGGTTTGTTTATTTTGCCGTTTTTTTTGCGGAATATTCTCGGCTATACCGCTATAAAGGCGGGGCTGGCAATGCTGCCAATGACGATATGTATGGTGCTGCTGGCACCTTTGGGCGGGAAGCTGGGAGATCGCTTCGGGTCGAGAATACCGGCAGCTTTGGGGATGATGCTCATTACCGTTGCCTTATATGCTTTTAGTCTGATGAACAAAGATATTGATGGATTTCCCATTACCTGGCGGCTTATCCTGATGGGGATGGGGCTGGCATTTACGATTTCTCCGCTGTCAAATGGTGTTATGGGATCTTTGCCGGCAGATAAAATCGGTGTGGGCTCGGGAATTTTCAATTTGTTTAAGAACATAGGCGGGAGTGTAGGGGTAGCTGTTATGGGGGCGCTGCTCGATCAGCGTCAAATATTTCACCGCGATGTCCTGCGAGACTATATTTCCGTTGCCAGGCAGCCGTTGGAAGACGCCTATATATTCCTCTATGGCGGCTATATTGGTTACGGGCAAAACGATATGACAGCACGGATGCTTCCCCTCGTAAGGTTTCAGCATCTCATTGCCTATAAGGCAGCGGAACTTTCTTATGAAGATGTATTTCTAGTCACAGCAATGGTCGCTTTTTTGGGAGTTATTGCAGCCCTGCTTATCAGTAGCGGCAGACAGCACCAGAGACTTTCTACGGTTAAAGAGTAATGCTCTTGGCCCTGGGAAAAACGAAAGCGTGCCAGACACAAGAAACAGGGCTGTCAGTGACAGGAGCAGGTAGGCGGAGCTCAAGGGTAGCTGGTTGTTTGTGGGGAGAGTCCGGGCGAAAAAACTCAGACAAAATACTGTCAGACCTGACAGGGAACCGAAAATGGAACTGGCTGTACCAGCATATTGCGGGAAGATCTGCATGGTTTTTGCCAAAGAGCAGGGGACTACAAAGCCGCAGCCGAAAAACATAAACCCGACGGGGATAAGTAGGGAAACTGCGGTGAAGGGGAAGATCACCGCGGCTAGGAACATGCCGGTGCTGACAAATGCTAAAGCAGCGATGGAAAACAGGAAGATCTTATCCAGTGCGTAATACTGGCTGACCAGCCGGTTGGCTGTGCAGCCGAAAAAGTATGAAAGGCCAAGTCCGAGCGCAATATAGCCGTAGGTCAAGGGATCGATGTTCAGGGATTCTTCGATCAGAAAGGGACCTAGAATATTAAATAGAACAATAATGGAATAGCCAATCCCGCCGATCAGTGTGGTTCGTGAAAAAACCGGCTGACCGGAGATTTTTTTTATTGACTGGTAGGTTTGTCGAAGATCGACCGGCTGACGACAGGTGTTGGTTTCCGGAACTTGCAGTAAAATAATAGTGAATAAGAGCAGACCATAAATGGCAAAAAATAAAAAATCTGTTTGCCAGGAAAAATATGTTTGCAAGAGGCTGCCAATCAATGGGCCAAGGATCGGCCCGAGTGACCAGCTGAGCCCGAACCAGCTGCTGGCCTTAAGTAAGGCAGCGCCGGAAAAGCAATCCACAAGCAGTGCCCGTCCGACGACGGCAAGACCGGCAACACTTACCCCCTGCAGCAGGCGGAGAATATTTAAGCAAAGCATGCTTGGTGCCAAAGCAATACCAAAGCTGATAAGCGTATAGGCAGCACTTGTTAGCAGCAAAATTTTTCGTCGCCCCCAGGCATCAGATAAAAAACCGAAAAGTATTTGGGCAGCCCCGTAACCAAGCATATACAGGCTGATGCTCAGTTGCACTGCATTTTGCGAAGTTGTGTAATATTGTGAAATTGCGGGGAGCGCGGGAACATAAAGATCAATGCCGATTCCCAGTAAAAATCCAATGAGAAAGAGCAGGGTAATAAAGATGTTTTCCTTTTTTGTTACAACAGTCATAGTATACCCTCCAAGATGAAAAGCTAAAATAATTTCTAACAGTAGTATAATGCTTGCGCTTATACGATTGTAAGTACGCACATTTTGGGAATCCAGTATATTATTGGGTAGTAGCAGCGAAATTTTTATAGATATGGGGGAGTTTGATGATTTGTTTTGACAATAACAAGTATCATTGTTCGATGGAGTTGACACTGTCAATCATTGGCGGCAAGTGGAAGGTATTAATTCTCTGGTATCTGGGGAAAGAGACGCTGCGGTTTAATGAATTGCAGCGAAAACTTGGCTATATAACACCGAAAATGCTGACGCAGCAGCTTCGTGAACTGGAAAATAATAAATTAGTGAAACGTCATATTTATATGCAGGTTCCGCCGAAAGTGGAATATTCCTTGTCGACTGAGGGGAAAAGCTTGTTGCCGATATTGGCAGCACTGAATGGCTGGGGCATTGATTATGCAAAAAATTACGGGGGCAGTGTTAAAATCAATGAAGGCACGGAAAGCTAAACTGGCGCTGTGTGCTGTATTGACTTTTTTATATAATATGGTAAACTATTACAAATAAAACAATCGTTTGTTTTATATTCTTAGGGAAGATGGTGTTTAAAATAAGAACGAATACACAGAATCGTCTGATCGAAATAGCGACGCCATTGTTTGCGATAAAGGGCTATGCGGCAGTGTCGGTCAGGGAAGTGACGGATGCGGCTGATATCAATGTTTCTGCAATATCGTATCATTTTAACGGCAAGGAAGGCTTGTACCAGGCGGTCCTTGAAGAGCAGTTGTCACCGCTTTTGGAAGCGGTGGATCAGGTGAAATCGAACACCAGCTTGTCACCGCAGCAGCGACTCACCTTTTATGCCGAGCGGGTGGCACATATTCACAGCTGCCGGCCTTATTTGTCGCGCTTTATGATCAGCGAGAGCATGAATCCGACGGCTTATGGCGGGCCGATTATTGAACGACATTTGTCACAGGTGTACCAGTTTATTGATCGGGCTTTGCAAATGGGAATGAAAGACGGAACTTTTCAAACCGGGATTGATATTAAATATGCGGCGGTAGCATTAACGGGAATTTTAAATTTTTATTTTATTGCCAAGCCTATGCTGCAACGCCTGCATGTTATTGATGCAGACAATGAGGATGAATTTCAATATACGGCAGATGCTTTTCGCATCTATTTAGAAGGCATTATGAAGAAGTGAGCATTATAAATTCATGATAAGCCGTTGTGCTTGTTTCGAGCTCGTTCAAACAAATGATTGTTTGAACGAGCCGTAAGAAAGGGGAAGAATTTGTGAAGAATAAGGCGATTTTTAAGTTTTTTTTGCTGCTGTTGGTTATTGGCATAAGTGCTGGTGGCTATTATTATCTGCATCGCGGCGAGCAAAGTACGGATGATGCCGCGATTGACGGCCATATTGCGGCTGTTAGCCCCAAAATACAGGGTTATGTCAAAACGGTTTATATAACGGATAACCAGCAGGTCAAGGCGGGCGATCTACTGCTGGAAATTGATCCACAGGATTATATCATTCGCCGGGATCAGGCCCGGGCAGCACTGGCTGCCGCCAGGGCCGCCGCCAGTGCTGCCGATAACAGTGCCAAGACGACCAGCGTCAGTGCCACGGCAAATGCCGATGCGGCTACAGCGCAAGTGGCAACGGCACAGGCAACCTGGGAGAAGGCCGCAGCAGATCGCAGCCGGGCAGAAGCCCTTTTTGATGCCGAAGCCTATTCGAGACAACAACTGGATCAAGCTGTTGCTGCCGAGCGTGCTGCCAGAGGGACCCTTGATCAGATGCAGTCCGCCCGGCAGGCGGTAAGCACAGCTACCACCGCGATTGCTGGCGCGCAAGACACGCGGGATCAATTGCTGGCCCAGGTAAAACAGGCGGAGGCGGCGCTGGCCCAGGCGGAAAGCGATCTGGCGAATACGAAAATCGTTGCTGCCATGGATGGACGAATCACCAAACGCAGTGTTGAACCGGGAAATTTTGTCCAGCCGGGACAACAGCTGGCGTCTGTCGTGGGCGGTGATTTATGGGTCACAGCCAATTTTAAGGAAACACAGCTGATGCAGATGCGGCAGGGGCAGCGGGTAGATATAAAAGTAGATGCGTTTCCCAATATGATTTTGCATGGCAAGGTCGACAGTTTACAGGCAGGCACCGGTGCGCGCTTTTCATTGTTCCCGGCTGAAAATGCCACGGGGAATTTTGTGAAAATAGTACAACGGGTTCCTGTGAAAATAATTTTTGATGAACCGTTGGATACATTGCTTGCAATAGGACCGGGAATGTCGGTTGAGCCAACAGTTTATACAGAAAGCGTCAGCGGCCATGACTGAGCGATTAAAAGCCAATCCAATGATTATTGCGATTGCAGTCAGCCTCGCAGCATTCATGGAGGTCCTTGATACCACAATTGCAAATGTTGCCTTATCGAGTATTGCCGGATCACTTGGTGCTACGGCGGATGAAAGCACATGGGTGTTAACGTCATATCTTGTTTCAAATGGGATTGTTTTACCGCTTTCGGGATGGTTGTCAGGGCTTTTGGGCAGAAAGAATTTTTTCCTGTTATGTATTTTTGGTTTTTCTCTGACCTCTTTTTTATGTGGGATATCAACCTCCTTGGCGATGCTGATAATATGCCGCTTGCTGCAGGGACTGGCTGGTGGTGGCCTGCAGCCAAGCCAGCAGGCGATTATCAAAGATGCCTTTCCGAAAGAAAAGCTTGGCATGGCTTTTGCCGTTACTGGAATTACCATGGTAGTAGCCCCGATTGTCGGACCTGTACTTGGTGGCTATATCACCGATAACTTCAACTGGCGCTGGATCTTTTTTATGAATGTGCCGGTTGGTTTGTTAGCGGCATTTTTGGTGAATATGCTGGTTGAGGATACACCGGAGTCGGCCAAAAAAGATGTGGGAGCTATCGACTATATGGGCCTTGGTTTTATTACCCTGGGGTTAGGTGCTTTGCAGGTCGTTCTTGATAAGGGCCAGCAGGAAGACTGGTTCAGCAGCAATTTTATCCTGTTATTTGCCGTGATAGCTGCCGTGGGGATTATATTGGCAATCTTATGGCTCAGAGAGCAGGAACATCCGGTTATTGAATTGAGCTTGTTCAAACTGAGAAGCTTCAGTATGGCCTGCCTGATGATGTTCTTTGTCGGGTTTACGCTGTATTCAAGTGCGGCGCTTTTACCGATGATGGTGCAGATAAATTTCGGCTATAATGCAACTTTGTCAGGATTTGTTTTGTCGCCGAGCGGCATCACTACTATTTTACTAATGCCGCTGATCGGGAAGCTTACCGGTATGGTACAGGCCAAATACCTGATTGCTTTTGGCATGATGATGAACGCCGTTGGCATGATTGTGACTGGCTGGATTACGCCGCAGACCGATTATGGGACCTTTGTTTTTGTGCGCATTTTGCAGACGGTGGGCCTGCCATTTTTGTTTGTCCCCTGCAGTATCCTGGCTTTTTCCCAGATAACTGCTGAACACAGCAGCAATGCCTCGGCAATTTTTTCGCTGATGCGCAATCTTGGCGGCAGTATCGGGATATCTTTGGCGACGAGTTTTGTCGTGCGAAGCCAGCAGATTCATCAGGCGGTTTTGGTAGACCATTTAACGTATGCCGATCCTGGTTATCGGCAGGCACTTGCTGTTTACGGCAAAACACTAAGTTCGGTGGGAGGCTTGAGCACAGATGGCAGTGCTCTGGGGAAAATTTATCAGGAGCTCGTACGCCAGGCCAGTATTCTTGCTTATGCGGATACATATCATATGCTGGCGGCGGTATTGCTTGTTTTAGGTGTAGCAGCATTTTTTATGCCGTCAAATTTAAAAAAGATACCGCCGGAAGGGGCACAGGTACAGGAGACATCATGATGTAATGACAAGCGAGGTTGTTTTGGCGGAGGCTTTAATTTGTTTTTTTTGCTGCTAGCTTATATAATGATACAAGAGATTTTTTGGTAATAATCTGTAAAATTTACAAAAAAGAGAGGACTCAAAATCATGAAGTTTTGTATAAGTTTTCTTTGTTCGCTGCTACTTCTTATGGCTGTCGCTTTTGCTGAAACCCCGCCAGGAAATTGGCAGGTGGCCTATAAAGACAATATATCGGCATTTTATTTTGATACGGATAGTGTGAGAACCGTCGGATCAAGCGATATTCTGATTGCCGAGCTAAAGACGGAAATGTCTCCGGATATGGTACAGGTGTTGATTGAAAAGTGCGGGGAGCAATATGATACTTCTTCGTGGGGAAATATAAAATATATGGTTTCGTCAACCAAATGTAATTTAAAGGAAAAAACATTGAGCAGCAAAAATCATCGTTTGTATGATGCCAAGGGGAATTTGATTGGTATTCTACCGGATGAAGATGTTTCCAGCGTGCCGGATGGGTCTGTGAAAAGCAAAGTATATATGGCTATTTCCCAGTGGTTGTATGAGAATTAGTTGACGAAGAAAAGCCGGAAAATAAAAACAGCATCCCCAAAAGTGCGGCCGTGGCAAGCGCTTTTTGGATGCTGTTTTTATTTAGTCAATGAAATATAGAGGGTTATAAAAGAGCGTTTAAGGCTTTTAGTGCGGACAAGCCTTCTATGGCCTCCGTGATATCTCCGACTAAGGTGTTTTTTGTCGAGGTGCTTAAAGTTTCAAGCTTTTTTAAAGCCGATAACTTTGTCTGCAGTGTGGAGTAGGCGCTGATTCCGTCAGTGAAGTTCTTCATGTCTGCTTTAAAATCAGCAAGGTCTTCCTTCAAGGCGGAAGCTGCACTGTCACTGTCAGAGTCTTCGGCTGCCATTAGGGAGGATGTTTTTTCCAGCTTGCTTTCCAGCGATGACAGTGAAGATAAGGCGGTGCTGGCTGATGAAGAACAGTGCCCGGTTGCTGACGGAAACAGCAAAAGAACTATGGCGGTAAGGGTAATAAGCTGTCTTGTTGCCAGGGGTTTCATAAAAATCTCCTCCTTGCGTTAATTGTCAAGGACTTAAAGGCTGTTGTCTTCGATCTGCTGTGATGTTAGCTTGTAAACCTCTATTTTGCAGCCGTTTTCCATATCGATCTGATCTTCATATAAAATATTCAGATGGATCAGTTTATTTACGGCCTGCATAAATTCACTTTTTAATACGGAGGAATGATATGTATAAGTGGTGCCGATAAACAGCATGGTGGCAGTTTCTAAAATTTCTTGTTCTAATGATGATAAAAGCATGATATACACCTCTTTAGCCAGTTGAAAATTATTGTACTTTATAAGGACGGGATCCTGAAGCTATGATTTATGAAGAGCAGCCCTCCTGTTGCGAATTTGAATATAAAAATTTAATTCATTAATATATGAAAAAAACATGAATCCTTACATATATTGACTGTTTATATTATAACATTTTAATTATATAATTCAAATAAAATATAACCGCGATTTTGAGGTATGATTGCTTTTATAAATGATGGGCAGCAGCAAACGGATTTATATGGGAAAAAGAAGGGGTTCGTTTTTATTGGTGACTGATGTCAATAAAAGCCAGTGAGTCGCGGCGATCGTATTCGCGCCGCGAACTCACTGGCTTTTAAGGCAAGGGGATAAAATGGATTAAATTAATGCTTGGGTGGAGACATGTAGGGGAAAAATTTAATGTCTTCATTGAGCATATGACCGACGATGATATCATCGACGACAAAGGCGAAGAAGGCGGAAGAGCGCAGGGTCCCGGTGTGATAATTTTCCTTGAGCTTTATGGCCTCGTCGATGAGTTTTTGATGGGTTGCCGTGTGCTGGGCATGCGCCGGATAACCGATCTCCTTGAGCAGGTCTACTTCGCAGTTAAAATGATGTGCGACATGCGCCAGCAGTTTGTCGAGATGGGCATCGAGTGCGGCCGGGTCGTTGTGACAGATGGCCAGCGCCAGTAATTGATTACCATACTCAACCAGCAAGCGGTGCTGACGGTCAATTTCAGGATGACCGCATTCCCATTGCGGTTGCCAGACGAGCTGCAAAAATTCCTGTTGCGGTTTTGGCGGGGCCTCTGCGCTGACGACGCAGTTGCGCCCGGCTTTTTTTGCCTGGTACATGGCAGCGTCAACTCTTGTATACCATTCGGAAAAATCTTCCTGTGAGAGGTGTTCGGCCACACCAAAACTGGCTGTTATTTTTCCGGCTGTTTCATGTGGCGAAGCTTCCAGGACGCTTCGGAGTTTTTCCGCAGCAGTCAGGGCGTTTTTCAGGGCGGTCCGCGGGAGCAGGACAATGAACTCCTCTCCGCCAAGCCGGATAATACTGTCCGACTTGCGGATCAAACCATTGACTACCTTGACGAGGTGCTGTAAGACGCTGTCGCCAACCGGATGCCCCCAGGTATCATTGATATCCTTAAAATTATCAAGATCGAGAAGTACCATAGACAAAGGATCTCCAGAATTTTCGGCATGGTCGATTTCCTGCCGGACTTTTTTTTCGAAAAACTGACGGTTATAGGCTCCGGTCAGCGTATCATGGTTCAGCAGATATTCGTCCTGCTGTTGTTTGCGCCAGAAACTGCTGATATCATGAAAGTTTATTACCGTGCCAAGGATCTGTCCCTTGTTGTCGATGGCTGGCGAAATGCTCCCAGTGATATGAAGTTCCGAGCCGTCGCGGCGGATCAGAATTTTTTCTGACAGAGCGGTTTTTGGCTGGCGGGTTTCAAGCACATGCCAGAGCGGGTCGGTGATCTTTTCTCGGGTTACTGTATCGTGGGCGTTGAATACGGTCAGCAATGGTTTACCAGCCGCTTCTGCCATTGGGTACTTGGTCAGCTCCTCCGCCGACTGGTTCATCAGGGTGATTTGCCCTGATGGGTCGGTGGTGATGATTCCCTCATGAATTGAAAAAAGTGTTGCCCAAAAAAGACTGTGTTCACGGGCAAACAGCATTTCGTTGCGAGTCCGTTCAAGTCTGGTCCAGACAAAATTCATCAGCCGTTCAAGACTTATCGAATCCTCTGTGGTATAATCCGTCTCTTTATTGGCAACTCCGGCAATTGCAACGACCCGCCCGTGGTCAAGTACCGGCAGTGAGAGGAAATTATAAATAGGAAGATGTCCTGGCGGATAACCGGCCGCATACTCTGCCGTAGGATCATACTGGTTGACAATGACGGTTTTTTGCTTGCGCACCGCCTCGCTCCATAAGCCCCGATGATGGATGGAAAAGGGCAGGTCCCCATTAGTGCTGGCGGAGCAGGCTTGCAGTACGGATTTTGACCAGGCATGAAGGACAAAATCTTTTTGCTGCTCATCGTAAAGGAAGAGAAAGCCGAGCTCGCTGAGCGTTACGGCAATAATCTGCTCAAGGGCCTTGTTGAGCAAGCCATCAATGCCAAGGTCAGGTGATTGCATCAGCTCAAGGTGCGCGGACTGAAGCCGCAGGCTGCGCTCGAAGGCGGCCGTTTCCTGGCGTCGCTTGGTATTGTCGCGGCCGCGCAAATAAAGGACATCCTCTTTACCGTAAAAGCTCCAGTCAATATAACGAAAAGTTCCGTCCTGGCAGCGGCAGTGGCCGCTGAAGGTGGTTTCTGACTGGCTGGTGACAGCAGCTTTAAGTGCAGTGGTGGCTGCCTTATGATCACATTTTTGAAAAAGCTCTGTCAGCTTTTTGCCGGATAGTTCAGCGGAGGAAAAGCCAAGCGCTGTAGTCCAAGCTGGATTTGTCGTTGACAGTATAGCTTCGCTGGAGGCGGTGGCAAGGAGATCGGGGCTGCTGGCAAAAAAGTAGTCTGATGGCAGGGCCGGCAGATGATGTTTCATATCAAGAACCTCGCTTTTACAGAAATGGTAAATCGAGATATTGCTATTTTTCGTTTGTTTTATAAAGTATTATATCATATTCGACCTGTTATTTCCTGGCTTTATCCATGAAAGATTGTGCTTGGCTGAAAAAACGAATAAATCTTTTTCCGTAGGTGGAGGGGCAGGATTTTAAAGAATTTTATGATATGATAGGAATATAGTTTTGCAAAGGAGTGGGCAGATGAAGGTAATTGATACGACAGCAGCTGTGGGGCATGTCCTTTGCCATGATGTGACGCAGATTATCCGCGGCGTCAGCAAGGGGGCACGCTTTCGTAAAGGGCATGTGATCCGGGAGGAAGATATTCCGGTGCTCCTTTCTCTGGGCAAGGATCATATTTATGTTTGGGAAAAGAAGCCCGGCATGCTGCATGAAAATGAAGCGGCAGAAATTCTTCGTCAGCTTTGCGGGACTGAGAACCTGCAGGCGTCCGCGGTAAAAGAAGGGAAAATTGAACTTAAGGCAGCGTGTGACGGCTTGTTTAAGGTGGATGTCAGCCGCTTGACCGCGGTGAACAGCCTGGGTGAAATCATGATTGCCACACGCCACAACAATACCCCGGTAAAGGCCGGGGATGTCCTGGCCGGCATGCGGGTAATTCCCCTGGTGATTGAAGCAGAAAAATTGCGGCAGGCGGGCAAGGTAAGTGGAGCAGAGCCGCTACTACGGCTGCTGCCCTACCGTCCCATGAAGGTTGGCGTCGTTACAACCGGCAATGAGGTCTTTTATGGACGGATTAAAGACAGGTTTACGCCAGTGATTGAGCAAAAGCTTGAACAATTTGGCTTTAAAATGGCAAAACATGAAATTGTGGAAGATTCTGTCGCGGCTATACATGAGGCTGTGCTGCGGATGCTGGCCACGGGGATGGATATGATTCTTTGTACGGGCGGCATGAGCGTAGATCCTGATGATTTGACCCCGGCCGCGATCCGGGCGACCGGGGCTGATTTTGTTACGTATGGGGTACCGGTCTTGCCGGGGGCGATGCTGCTGCTGGCATATTATCAGGGGCGGGTACCTATCCTTGGGCTGCCGGGATGTGTCATGTATGCGGCCACCACCGTGTTTGACCTGGTGCTGCCGCGGCTGGCAGCCGGAGAAAAGATCCGGGCTCAAGAGCTGGCTGGCCTTGGACATGGCGGCCTTTGTCTCGGGTGCAGCGTCTGTCGCTATCCTGCCTGCAGCTTTGGCAAGGGAATCTGAAAGCGAAGAAGCGGATGGGGAGATTGGAAATGAAAACAGATTTAACACATTTTGATAAAGCGGGTAAGGCCATTATGGTCGATGTCACAGCCAAGAGTCCGACTGCCCGGCAGGCAAAAGCGCGGGGGCGGATTCTTATGAATGAGGCGGCATATCAAGCCGTTGTCACCGGCACGGCTGCCAAAGGGGATGTTCTTGGAATCGCTCGTATTGCCGGGATTATGGCGGCAAAACGCACGGGGGATTTAATTCCCTTGTGCCATCCGCTTGCAATTGCCAGCTGCCAGGTTGACTTTCAATTTTTGCCGGATATTTTGGCGATTGAGGCTGTTGCCGTAGTTAAACTTACCGGCCAGACGGGCGTTGAAATGGAGGCGTTGACGGCGGTTACAGTATCCTTGCTGACGATTTATGATATGTGCAAGGCACTAGATAAACAAATGCAGATCGAAGGGGTTTGTTTGCTGCGTAAAAGCGGCGGGCGCAGCGGACTCTTTGCGAGAGAATAGCGGATATAAAGGTGGTGAAAAACATGCGCGATCGATATGGAAGGGAAATTGACTATATGAGGATTTCCCTGACCGAAAACTGTAATCTTCACTGCAGCTACTGCAGACCCGAAACTGTCTTGCAGGAAGTCAGTGGGCAGATGACAACAGCGGAGATTTTGCGTCTGTGCCGAATCTTTGCCGAAATTGGTGTGCGCAAGTTTAAGCTTACCGGCGGGGAACCATTGCTTCGCCGGGATCTTTATCAGCTGATTGCAGGAATTAAGCAAATAGAGGGCGTAGAGCAGGTGACGCTGACGACAAATGGCGTACTGCTTGGCAGGAAAATCGATGCACTGCTGGCTGCCGGCATTGATGGAGTCAACATAAGTCTTGATACCCTTGATCCGTTACAGTATAAAAGGCTGACTGGGTCTGATCAGCTGCAACTGGTGCTGGATGGGTTTTGCCAGCTGGTTCGGGCCGGCTTTCCCAATATAAAAATTAATTCGGTGCTTCTGGCCGGAAAAAATGAAGATCAGGTCCTTGCGCTGGCGGGGCTGGCGAAAGACCAGGCGGTTGCTGTGCGGTTTATTGAGCTCATGCCGCTGGGAATTGCTGCGGTCTATCGTGGAATCCGGCAGCGACAGATCATGCAGACGCTGACGCAGGCGTACGGCCCGTTTTCCTCCTGCAGTTTTGAGGCAGGCAATGGTCCGGCCCGGTATTTTTCTTTGCCGGGCTTTAGCGGGCGCATTGGCTTTATTGATGCGATCGGACATAAGTTTTGCCGTTCCTGCAATCGGGTGCGATTGACAGCCGACGGCTTTTTGAAACTTTGCCTGCAATACCGCAATGGGCTGGCACTGCTCCCGTTGCTGCGCAGCGGACTGGCCGAGGATGAAGTGCGGCAGCTGATACAAAAACAAATTTATATAAAGCCGAGGGAACATCATCTTTGTGAGGGTCTGGCAGACCTGAAGGATGACCGGCGCCGGATGTTTCAGATAGGTGGTTAAAGATGGGAAACGTTATGGGGAAAGTAATGGCCGTATGCATCAGCGAAAGCAAAGGAACGGCAAAACAGAATGTGGGGCGGGCACTTTGCCGTGAAAATCACGGCTTTGTTGGCGATGCTCATGCCGGCAACTGGCACCGTCAGGTCAGTCTCTTGTCGTTTGAACGGGTGGAAGAATTTAAGTCACGCGGGGCAATGGTTGGTCCGGGCGATTTTGGGGAAAACCTTCTGGTAGCGGGCATTGAATTCAAAGCCCTGGCGGTGGGAACAAGACTCAGGTGCAAGCAGGTGGAACTGGAACTGACACAGATCGGTAAGCAATGTCATCAGGGCTGTCGGATTTTTCAGGCGGTTGGCGATTGTATTATGCCGCGAGACGGTGTATTTGCCAGGGTGCTGCAGGGTGGCGAGATTGAAGTTGGTGACAGCCTGCAGGTAATAGCAGAGGAGGAAAGAGGATGAGGTTTCAGGCGGCAATTCTTACGGCCAGTGATAAAGGCGCTCGTGGGGAACGTGAGGACCAGAGTGGTAACCGGGCGGAGGCGCTATTGCAGGCCGCCGGCTATGAGGTTTGCCGGCGGGTGATGGTTCCTGACGACCGGGACCAGATTGCCGCGCAGCTTTGCGAATTTGCTGCGCTTGATCTGGCACTGGTGCTGACTACTGGCGGGACGGGTTTTTCCCCGCGTGATTGTACGCCGGAAGCAACCTTGGCGGTAATTGAACGGCAGGTTCCGGGGATTCCCGAGGCGATGCGCAGCTTCAGCCTGCAAATTACAAGGCGGGCGATGCTCAGCCGGGCAGTAGCGGGTATCCGCGGGCGGACGCTGATCCTTAATTTGCCGGGAAGTCCAAAGGCGGTGGAAGAGTGCCTTGGATTTGTCTTGCCGGAACTTGAACACGGACTTAAAATTTTGCGGGGACAGTCGCAAGAGTGCGCCCGCTAAATTTTAGCAGGGAGAGGAGATCTGTTAATGAAAAGACAAGGCTGGTTTTATTTGCTATTGCTGCTGGCAGCGATGGGGTTAGGCGGGTGTGGCAGTGAGCGGCAAAAACCGCCGACAGAAATTTATGTCAGTGCGGCAGCAAGTCTTACGGATGCGCTGCAAAATATCGGGAGAAAATATGAAGCGGAAAACCCGTCGGTTAAAATCATTTATAATTTTGGCAGCTCAGGCGCATTGCAGACGCAAATTGAGCAGGGGGCGCCGGCGGATGTTTTTGTTTCAGCGGCCCCAAAGCAGATGGATGCCCTTGAGGAAAAGGGATTGCTGCTAGAAGGGACGCGCCACGATCTGCTTGCCAATGAAGTTGTTCTGATTGTGCCGAAAGACAGCCCGCTGGACATAAGCTCCCTGTCTGATCTGGCGGGCACGGCTGTTGGGAAAATTGCTCTCGGTGAACCCCAAGGGGTACCGGTCGGACAGTATGCCGGGCAGATTTTTAAGTCTTTGGGAATTGAAGCTGAAGTTAACACTAAAGCGGTATATGCCTCAGATGTCCGCCAGGTGCTTGCCTGGGTAGAAGCGGGAGAAGCCGACTGCGGATTGGTGTATGCAACGGATGCGGCAGTATCGGATAAGGTCCGGGTATTGCTTACGGCGCCGCCGGGCAGTCACAAGGAAGTCGTATATCCGCTGGCAATCCTTAGCGCCACGCAGCAGGAGACTGCTGTCCGGGCGTTTGCAGAGTATCTTGACCGCGAGCCGGCAAAAAACATCTTTAAGGAATATGGCTTTACTGTAAAATAGGCGAAAACAGAGGGGAACATCATGGAGTTATCACCGCTTTATATATCGATAAAAACGGCATTCGTGGCAACCGGGCTGACATTTTTTCTGGGGATCTATGCCGCGCGGTATACGCAAAAGCTTGGCCGCTGGCAGGGCGTTGTCGATGGGTTTTTGACGCTGCCACTGGTATTGCCGCCGACGGTAATCGGCTTTTTTTTACTGCTGCTGCTGGGACGCAATAGTTTTTGCGGGCGTTTTTTGCAGTGTCTTGACATGAATCTGGTGTTTTCCTGGGAGGCAACGGTTGTTGCCGCCAGCGTGGTTGCCTTTCCCCTGATCTACCGCACCGCCCGCGGAGCCTTTGAACAGGTCGATAAAAATTGCATTTATGCGGCGCGGACCCTTGGTCTGAGTGAAAATCAGATCTTTTGGCGCATCATAATGCCTTTGGCCCGGCCGGGAATTGTGGCTGGGACAATTCTGGCTTTTGCCCGGGCCCTGGGGGAATTCGGGGCTACCATTATGCTGGCTGGCAATATCCCCGGCAAGACGCAGACGATGGCAACCGCCGTGTATTCAGCGGTACAGGCCGGAGATCAGCAGACGGCCTTTTTGTGGGCTGCAGTGATTATGGTGCTGGCATTTTTGATTGTTGGCATTTTAAATTACTGGCCGGAGCCGTACTGTATGCAGGGCAGGAGGCGCAGACATGCTGGAGGTTGATATAAGAGTAAAGCGGCAGGGCTTTTCCCTAGAGGCGAACTTTACGGCGAAAAAAGAGGTCCTGGGCATATTGGGGGCCTCGGGCGCTGGCAAAAGCCTGACCCTTAAATGCATTGCCGGAATCGAGACACCGGATTTTGGCAAAATTGTTCTGGATGGACGGGTATTATTTGACTCTGTGGGCGGAATTAATTTGCCACCGCAGCTTCGCCGGGTCGGCTATTTGTTTCAGGATTATGCGCTTTTTCCGCATATGACGGTCAGGGAAAACCTGGCAGTGGG
>JBOFWE010000391.1:0-1040 GCA_051653465.1 Selenomonadaceae bacterium
TGATTTAGAAGCACACCGCCCGTAATATCCTGGGTCGGAAGTTTTGCTACCGTCTTGAATACGGCGGTAGGGCCATTTCGATCCATCGCATGCGTCGGCGAGCAGCCTTCCGCAAGCGGCGTATAAGCCTTGCGCCCATCAGGCGTGGCCATTGTGCCAAGGCCCTGTCCTACATTGGCTGAAATAGAGGAGGTCCCGGCATAGCGTGTTCCCCCGATCGGTCCTCGGCCAAAGCGAGTATTGGGATATTTCACTACCTCATCGATATAGCTGCGATATGCTTCCCTGCCAAGTAAATCTACATAATCATCGTCATTTCCATATTTCGGCGCGGCCAAAAGCAGCTTCTGGATTTTTTCGCCTTCAGCGCCTTCAAAATTATTCAGCAGTGCCGTCCATAAGGCATCACGGCTGATCGTCTTCTCGTCATATACGCATTTTTTAATGGCAGCCAGGGAATCTGCCAGATTGGCAATTCCGACTTGCAGGCCGCTGATAAAGTCATAGATGGCTCCGCCTTCCTTCAAGGTTTTTCCCCGCCCAATACAGTCCTCGCTTAAGGCCGAGCACAAAACGTCCGGAACATCCTCCTCTAAAACCATATCGCAGGCGTTTTCGATAATCACACTATGTCGCGTGAAATCTCTGATGAGCACATCCCAGGCTTTCTTCAAATCTTCAAAAGTTGCCATTGATTTAAAATGCCCCACGCCTTCCGCGAGCTTCACGCCGGATTTAGGATCTACACCATCATTCATGGCAATCAGCAACGACTTAGGGAAATTCAAAAAGCTCATCCCCGTGCAGCGATAGCCCCATTTCCCCGGCACGGCAACTTCCACACAGCCGATGGCACTATAATTGTAAGCATCCTCTTCCTTCACGCCTTTGGCAATGAAGGATGGAATAATGATCTCATCGCTGTTAAACGCCGGCATGCCAAAGCCCATTTTTACAACTTCAATGCACTCTTTCATAAAGCGGTCATCCAAGCCGGCATGATAACGGACCGTGAGATTTGGCTGCGGCAGCTTCGTTTG
>JBOFWE010000392.1:0-5952 GCA_051653465.1 Selenomonadaceae bacterium
CAAAAAGATCGTAGAAAAACTGCAACAGCTGACACCGAGGCAACTGGTAGGAGCGGCTTTGGTGATAAGCGCGCTGGTAGCCGCTCTCATTTATTTCTATCTGGCCAGCATGACTAAGGATACGGCCAAAGAGCAGGCCCAGAACTTCAGCAATGTAGTGGTCGCGACCGTCGATATTCCGGAGCGGTCAGAAATCCGGGCTGAGATGCTCAAGCTGGTTCCGGTTGCCAAAGAATTGGTGGTTGCAGAGGCGGCTGTTAGCGTGGAAGAGGTCACCGGATCAATCAGCCGTGTTAAAATTATGCAAGGCGATGTCGTGACGGACAAGAAACTGTATAAGGATCCGAAGATGGCAGGCTTTGTCGGAATGATTCCCAGCGACAGTCGGGCCATTTCGATTCCAATCACGGATGCGACGGGAATCTCGGGGCTGGCAAAACCAGGCGATTATGTAGATGTGATGCTGATCAGCACGAAAGAATATAAGAATTCCGTTTCCGGCGAAATGCTGCTGCAAAACGTACTGCTGCTCGGCATCAATAAAAGCAGTGAACCAGCAGAGGGCAGTGGCAATGCCGGCGATAAGGATAAATTGAAGACGGCAACGCTGGCCGTTCGTCCGGAAGAAGCGGTTCGGCTGGCAACGGCCCAGGCTGGCGGGATTTTATATCTGGCAATGCGCCCGGTTAAACCAGCTAATGGATATGCGCTGGTGCCGGAAATCCTTATTTCCTGTGGTTCTGCAGCTCCGCAGCCGGCTTTGATTCAACCACCGGCCCCTGTGCCGGTTTCAACACCATATTATACCGGTCCGATAAATACCGGCGCCAGCGTCCAGCCTGACGGTGCTTTTTTGCATAGCATAGCGGTTATTCGCGGCAACAGTGTAAGTGCAGTTCAAGTAAAATAAGGAGCGACTATTATGAATAAAATAGCGAGAATCTGCAAAATACTATTTTTAGCCCTTTGCTTCAGCCTCTATGCCAGCGGCGCTGTTCTGGCACAGGCTACGCTGCTGCTGGAAAATAACCAGTCTACACACCTTAATGCCGGCGACACGATCACCAGTGTGGCGATTGCGAACCCGGAGATTGCGGATGTAACCGTGCTTTCCCGGGATAATCTGCTGGTTGTAGCCAAAAAGCCGGGGACGACGACGCTCTCGATCTGGACGGAAAATGGCATGCGTCAGGATTATTCGGTCAGCGTCCAGGATCGTGATACCGAAACGGCAATCGCCATTGAACAGACCATCGCCTGTCCGGGGGTAAATGTTGAGATGATTGGCAATAAAATTTTGCTGCGGGGCAGCGTTCTCAACCAGATGGAAAAAAACCGGGCAGAAAAAATTGCAGAAATGTACAGTCGGACGGATAAGGACAAGGTCATAAATTTACTGGAAATGACAGAGCCGGCGCAGATTCGGCTCGAAGCAAAAATCGTTGAAATATCGACAGATAAGGTTAAGGATCTTGGAATCCAGTATGGAAATGCAGCCAGTATTACCAATGGGATCGTTACCATGGGTTCGTCCGGAGTGTTTGGCTTTGGTCAAAGCTTTACCAATCCGCGAGATCCGCTGAGCACGAATGCCGGGGATTATGCTCCGATTAATGCCACACTGAAGGCCCTGATCACCAACGGGGAAGCGAAACTACTGTCGCAGCCGAATATGGTAACGATGAGCGGGGAGAAGGCCAATATTCTTGTCGGGGGAGAAATTCCGATTCCAATCAGCAATGATAACGGGCAGCTTACCGTTGAATGGCGCGAGTATGGCATAAAACTCAATATTGAACCGCAGGTTGATGAAGAAGGAAGAATTACCAGTAAGGTGACGGCTGAAGTCAGTTCGCTTGACTGGACCTCGGCAGTGGCCATCAACTCCAATGGCTTGAAGATTCCGGCACTGCGTTCGCGGAAGGCAGAAACCGTGATCAACATGCCGTCGGGCAGCACGATGGCCATTGGCGGTTTGCTGAATTCGGAAGAATCCAAGCAGGTTATGAAAATTCCGCTTTTGGGGGATCTGCCGGTTCTCGGGCAGTTCTTCCGCAGTACGTCGACATCGCGGGAACGCAAGGAATTAATTATCCTCGTGACTCCGACACTGGTCGACGAAACGATGCCGGCAAAAATGTCAAAGGAAATGCAGTCGTTAATTGACAATAACGGCGGTACGGATGATAAAAAAGATGATATGAAGAAAAAATAAAGCGTGGTGAATGCAAATGGCTGAGGACATCAAGATGGGTATCATCATCATGGTATTCAGTACGGCCTCGTCTGTGGGCAAGACATTGCTTAGCATCAATATGGCAGCAGAGCTGGCAAAAGGCGGACATAAAGTCTGTGTAGTGGATTTTGATCTGCAGTTTGGCGATGTCTGCAACTATCTGCAGTTGAAGCCGCAGAAAACAGTATATGATGCTCAGCTGGCAATCCAGCACGATCTAAACGAGTATGTGAGTACAGATTACACGACACCGTATCAGTATGAGGATGTCAGCTTTTCCGTGCTGGCGGCACCATTGAAACTTGATGAAGCATATAATGTCTCGGCCCAGGCTGCCGCTGCGGTGGTTTCAAGGCTGCGCAGTGAGTATGATTATCTTGTACTCGATACAACCGCGGCCTTCAGTGAACTGAATCTGGCATTAATGGATCTGAGTACTATTATAACTTTTATCGGCATCGTCGATTTTATTCCGACCATTAAAAACATGAAGGTTGGATATGATACGATGCGCGGCATCGGCTATGATCAAAATAAGATTCGCTTTGTGCTCAACCGCAGCAAATCAAAAACCAATATTGAGCTTGAAGATGTCGAACAGCTTTTGGAAGAACCGTTTTACCATGTCCTGCCCAATGATTTTACGGCTGCCGGGCAATCGATTCATAAGGGGGTGCCCCTGGTGCTGGATGGGCAGAATGCTCTGGCTGGGGGGTTGAAAGAGCTGGTGGCAAAGTATACAAACCGGCTGCAGGAATCGAGTAAGGGAAAAGCCTCGTTTTCCTCGCTTGTAAAGCGGTTTTTTAAATAACACCGGGAAAGGAGCCAACAGCTATGCAGGAATATCGCGTGCTCTTGATTGAATCAAGCCGGATGATGATGGAACGGTTGTCAAGTGTTATCCGCAATACAAAAGACTTTCAGCTTGTTGCCCGCTACCGGGAACCGCGGCAGGCTTTGGGGCAGGGCGGGGTTTTTATGCCCAACCTGATTTTGCTCGATATTGACGAACCGGAAAACATCCAGTTTATCCCCGAATTCGTCAGGACTTTTCCCCAGGTCAGCATTTTATGTATTGCCAGCCAGTGGGACGCGGAGGGCGCCAGCGAAATTGTCAGGGCAGGAGCCAAAGGGTATTTGGTTAAACCGTTTACCCGCGATGAGCTGACGGCGGCGATGGAGACCTTTGGCAAAAGCGGCATGGGCATTATCAGCGAAGTGATTACCTTTTTCAGCCCCAAGGGTAAAAGCGGTAAGACGACACTGATTGCAAATCTGGCGATGGCTCTGGCCAAAAAGTGCGGGCAGAATGTGGCTATTATCGATGCCGATCTGCAGTTTGGCGACATGGCCGTATTCTTCAATTTGTCCCCGCAAAGTACGATCGTCGAAGCTGTGCGTGATATTGATTTTTTATCGCCGATTACGCTTAATTCCTATTTCATGCCCATTACGGAACAGGTTCGCCTTCTGTGTGGGACCAAACGACCGGAACAGGCGGAAAATGTAAGCCCACAGTCATTTGCTTCATTAATTTCTATGGCAAAAAGCCTGTTTCGCTATATTCTCATCGATGTACCGCCGGCTTTTAATCCGATTTCAATCGCCGCGGCCGAAGCTTCCGACCGGGTTTTTGTCGTTACCATGATCGACAGTGGGTTCGAGATCCAGCATATGCAGCGTGCGTTGGATATTTTTCAGGATGGGCCGGATTATCAGGATAAAGTTAAAGTGGTATTTACCCGCGTGGAGCCCTGTACGAAGGAGGAGGAAAATCGGCTGGCCAATGTCCTGGGCTATCCGGTGTATGCTGTTATACCCAACGAATATCTGTTGGTATCGACGGCCGCAAACAATGGCCGGATGGCGGTTGATATCAAGCCGGATTCGGGGCTGGCCCGCAGTGTAGATCGGCTGGCGGCAAAAATTTGCAGCAGCCAAGATAAGGTGGTATAGATATGTTGATTGTAGCTTTGATTTGTGGAATATTGGTATTTGTGCTGATGCTGTTGACAATCGAATACTTTACCCGCGATAAAAATGCCATTGCCCGCAAAGTCCAGAACTACGCAGCGGGGGATGTTGGCACAAGCAGCACCGCTTCCGAACAGGAATCCGGCATGGATGCAAACTTTATGAATCTTGTCCGGTATCTTGGCAGTAAGCTGCGAAATGTGCCAACCACAAAAAATCTGGAAATAAAAATGCAGCAGGCAGGCCTGCCGCTGCTTGGCTCGGAGTTTCTCGCCCTGCTGGGTGTGCTGGCGCTTGTTTTTGGACTGTTCAGTCTTATGTTGACACTAAAAATCAGCTATGCCATATTGGGCGGGATCGCCGGGGTGTTGGCCGGTTGGCTGTACCTGAGCTTTCGGATTTCCCGGCGCTGGTCGGAATTTAGCAATCAGTTGGGCGATGCCTTGGCGATGATGGCCAATGCGATGCGGTCTGGCTTCAGTTTTACGCAGGCAATGGATCTGATCGGGAAAGAAATGCGAGCGCCGATTTCCTTTGAGTTTTTTAAAACGCTTGCTGAAATGCGGCTTGGTGCTGATGTGGAAACCGCACTGCTCAATATGGGGCGGCGCGTGCAGAGTTCGGATCTCGATCTGGTGATTACCGCGGTATTGATTCAGCGGCAGGTCGGAGGGAACTTGGCGCAAATTCTCGACATGATTGCGCAGACGATAAATGAGCGCATTAAAATGAAGCGTGAAATCAAGACGCTGACCGCGCAGGGGCGGCTATCGGGGTGGATTTTGGCCGCATTGCCGTTTGCTGTGGCGGGCATGATGGCCATGGTGAATCCCCGTTATATCGAACCCTTGTTTACTCAGAAAATCGGGCAGATCTTTGTTGGGGGAGCCTTGGTGCTTGAACTCATTGGCTTTATTATCATTCAGAAGATCGCCTCGCTGGATGTCTGATACAGAACGGGCTTTTTTAAGACAGCTGGCTTTGGGGACGGACCCCCATTTTTTCAGGGGACACCCTCGCAAGAGGAAATATAAATTTTAACAACAGGGGAGGAGTTTATATGCTGAAACGGATAGTAGAATTAGCGATGGTTTACAGTGCCCAAAAAGGACAGGGAATCGTCGAATACGCGCTGTTGCTGGCCTTTGTTGTCGCGGTCGCAGTCGCTGTTACAAGTGATACTACCGGGCTCGAAGCGGCAATTACCGGTGTGTTCAGCCGAGTGGTGACGGCTCTGGGTGCTACTTGAAAGCAGTCCCTGTTTTTCGGCAGGTGCAATGAAATTACAAAAAGGAGGGGTATGTATGTTCAAGCATGTATGGCAGTTGACAAGCCTTTATAAGGGGCAAAAAGGGCAGGGCATTGTGGAGTATGCACTGTTGCTGGCCTTTGTCGTCGCGGTAGCAGTAGCTGTTACCAGTGATACCACCGGACTCGAAGCGGCAATTACGGGCGTTTTCAGCCGGGTTGTTACGGCGCTTGGAGCGGCATAAGGGATTTTGACAGTTTAAGCCTCTTGTGTGCATACAGGAGGCTACATATTTGGAGCGGGAGATAAGCATTGGAGGTGCAAGGCATGCGTATTTATCAAAAGCAGCGGGGGCAGTCCATCGTCGAGTTTGCTCTTATTTTACCGATTTTAATGTTTATTCTGATAGGCTTTGTCTATAGTGCGATGCTTTGCCATGACTACCTTGCACTGCAAGCTATTGCCCGCGATAGTGTCCGTTCGATGTCGATCG
>JBOFWE010000393.1:0-5910 GCA_051653465.1 Selenomonadaceae bacterium
AGACAAAGAAACCCGCAAACAGATCGTTGTTGACTTCAAAAAGAATATGACCATTGATATTCTGATCGTCTTTAATATGTTGCTGACAGGCTTTGATGCGCCGCGACTCAAAAGACTCTATTTTGGCCGTAAGCTCAAAGATCATAATCTATTGCAGGCGATCACCCGGGTCAACCGCCCTTATAAAGAAAATCGCTATGGTTACATCATCGACTTTGCCGACATCAAAAAGAATTTTGATGAGACCAACGAAGCCTATTTGCAGGAACTTAATCGCTTCAATCTGACGGAAGAAATTGGTGACAACACCGCACCGGATACCCTTTCACAGGTCATCGAGGATAAAGACGAGCTCATTCGGCAAATGCGGGATGTACGCCAGATATTATTTGAATACACGACCGATAATGTTGAAGAATTCAATGCGGAAATTTCGGCGATTACAGAAAAGAAAGAGTTACTGGCACTCAAAAAAGCCCTTATCTCGGCGCGGGACTGCTGTAATATCGTCAGAACCTTTGGTGATGATGACCTGAAAGCAGCCTTTGCGCGATTGGAACTGCCGAAGTTGCCACATATGATCGCCGAAGTACAGCGTTCTATTAACAGCATCAACCAAAAGGAAGCCATCACTGGCGACGATGCCACCAAAAAGCTGATCAATGAAGCCATGCAGGATATCACTTTCAGCTTTAATAAAATTGGCGAAGATGAAATGAGGCTCATATCTGGCGGTATTGAACTAAAAGAAACGTGGCGGCGGACGATTCACAGCTTCACGCAGAATGTTGACCAGGAGGATCCGGAATTCATCAGCTTGCGCGACGCCTTCATGCAGCGGTTTAAAGAACATGGCTTTGTCGTTGACAGTATCGCCGAATTCAACGAGCATACCAAAATATTGAACGAAATCCTGAAAAAGCTAGCGGAACTCCAAAAGAAAAACAAAGTGTTGCTCGGAAAATATAATGGCGATGCCAAATTTGTCCGAATCCATAAGCGCATTCGGGAGGAGAATACTCAGCGAAAAGCTGCCAAAAAAGCACCCATGATATCGGACTATGACGAAAAGATCATGGACGTTCTGAAGGGGATCAAAGTAGATATCGATCAAAAGGTATATGACCGCAATGATATTTTGAAGAAAGATTCTTACTTTGAAAAGACTGTCATGCAGCAAATAAAAATTGGCATGGATAATCTGCATATAGAAAGCGATCGCGACGATCGTACATTTATTCAGGCACGTCTTGCCAAACAATATCTCGACCAATATAATGCCACCTATCCAGCGGCTTAAAGGAGCAAATGAATGGACACCATAATTAAAACAATGCAACTTATTGATGACCTCAAGGCAGCCTGCCAGCAAAAAGGACTTGGCAATGACGGCAACGAATACAAGATCATCACGCAGGTATTTCTCTATAAATTCATGAATGACAAATTCGGCTATGAAGTCAAGAAGGTGAATAAGAAACTGGCAGTGGCTGAGCAGTGGGAAAAAGCCTATGAGGCAATGAGTGAAAAAGAGCGGGAAGATATCTTTGATGAACTTTCGCCTGACGTACCGCTTCTTGAACCGCATCACCTGATTGCGAACCTATGGAACCAGCAGGGAAAAGGCGATTTTGATATCATATTCGACAGTACGATGATTGATATTGCCGATAAAAACGCCGAGATCTTCTTTACGCAGACCACCAAAGACAGCAAAATTTCTATCTTTGAAAAACTGACGCCATTTGTTGACGATGAACAGGAACGGGCTCCGTTTGCGCGCGCTTTGGTTGACAAGCTGAATAACTTCTCTTTTGAAGAGACTTTTGCGAAGAGTTATGATTTCTTTGCAACCATTTTTGAACACCTGATCAAGGACTATAATACCGCCGGTGGTGGTAAATATGCCGAATACTATACACCACATGTCATAGCGACTATCATGGCCAGGCTCCTGGTCGGCAACGCCAAGGACCTTCATAATATCGAATGCTATGATCCGTCTGCCGGTACAGGCACTCTCCTAATGGCGCTCAATCATCAGATCGGCGAAGAATACTGCACCGTATTCGCGCAGGATATCTCACAGAAAAGTAATAAAATGCTCAAGCTCAATATGATATTGAATGGTCTCGTTTCTTCGCTTGATCATGCCATTCAGGGAGATACACTGGTTTCGCCTTACCATAAAAGCGACAATGGAAAAACTTTGCGCCAGTTTGATTATGTCGTATCTAATCCACCATTTAAGACGGATTTCTCTGACACTCAGGCCGAAATTGCCGCTCAATCGGTCAGATTTTGGGCGGGCGTGCCAAAGGTACCAGCCAAGAAAAAGGAAAGTATGGCGATTTATACCTGCTTTTTCCAGCACGTTATAAACTCATTGAAGTCTGATGGTAAAGGCGCTATTGTTGTACCAACGGGCTTTTTGACCGCGCAGAATGGCATCGAAAAAAAGATCCGTGAGAAACTTGTTACGGAAAAATGGCTCAAAGGTGCGATTTCTATGCCGCCGAATATCTTTGCCAATACCGGTACGAATGTCTCCGTCGTCTTTATTGACAAGGAAAATAAAGACGAGGACATCATGCTCGTTGACGCATCAAGACTGGGAATTAAAGAAAAGATTGGGAAAAATCAACGAACTGTTCTGAGTGCAGCGGATGAAGAATTGATTATCGATACTTTCATCAATCAGAAAGTTGTTGATGATTTCAGTGTCAAGGTTTCTTATGAGCAATTGGCCGAAAAGAACGGTTCTCTGTCCGCGGGACAGTATTTTGACGTTAAAATCGAATATATGGAAATCACGCCGGCAGAATTCAAGCAAAAAATGACAGACTACACCGTGGAACTTGACAAGTTATTCGCTGAAGGCAATTCCCTTGAGAAGGAGATCATGGCGAATTTGGGAGATTTAAAGTATGAGTAAACTTAGTGAGTGTGTAGAGATATTAGACTCAAAAAGAATTCCTCTTTCGGGTAAAGAACGGGATAGTCATAAGAAAATTTATCCTTATTATGGAGCACAAGGTATAATTGACTATGTTGAGGATTATATTTTTGATGGGAATTATATATTAGTAGCAGAAGATGGAAACAATTTAAAATCACTAAATGAAAATATAGCAATTTGGGCTACAGGAAAATTCTGGGTAAACAATCATGCACATATATTAGGAAAACGAGATGGAAATAATTTGAAATTTATTTACTACTTGTTATGTACAATGGACTTGCGTGGGTTTATTACAGGTTCAGCTCAGCCCAAATTAAATCAAGATAATTTATCAAAGCTAGAAATGGAACTTCCTAGTATAGATATCCAAAACAAAGCGGCAGATAGTTTATCAACCCTTGATAACAAAATAGCTAATAATAATAAAATTAACGCTACGTTCGAGGCTATGGCGAAGACGCTCTATGATTACTGGTTCTTGCAATTCGATTTTCCCGATGAGAACGGCAAGCCCTACCGTACCAGTGGTGGCAAAATGGTCTGGAATGAGGAGCTGAAAAGAGAAATTCCGGAAGGTTGGGAAGTTGGAAATATAGGAGATTATGTTGATATTAAGTCCGAAATAGTAGACCCTAGAAAGCAGCAAAATACTCTGTTTGAGCATTATAGTATTCCAGCGTATGATGAATCTCATTATCCATTGATGGAGTATGGGGCTCAAATTAATAGTGGGAAATATATTGTTCCATATAATGCAATATTGTATTCAAAACTCAATCCCTTATTTCAACGTATTTGGCTTCCGGACTGTATGACTGATAATCCAATATGTTCGACAGAATTTATGGTTTATGTACCAAAACAGATAGAATATAGACCATATATATATTGTGTTTTAGCAAATAATTCTTTTCAAAACTACTTAATTAACCAAGCATCTTCTTCAACTGGTAGTAGAAAAAGAGTGCAGCCTGAAGATTCGTTATTGTTTCCAGCATTTATTCCTGATAGAAATAGATTAGAAGGATTTAATAAAATGATTCATCCTATTATAGAAGCAATGATAAAAAATTTTCAGGAAAACCAGCGGCTTGTGTCCTTACGTGATTTTATCTTGCCAATGTTGATGAATGGGCAGGTTACATTCAAATAAGTCGGTACGTTTTAAGAGTCTGTTCGTTCACTAGCTTTTTTGTTTACTGTTTGAGTAATAATGATCATATGTGAGAGACTTCGCTATGGTGTTAACGTTTAATAGGGTTGTAAAAATACATGGATATGAAACATATTTATGGATTTGATACGGATATAATTATCGACTGAAAAAAGAGTAAAGCAGAGATCTCTGCTTTACTCTAAAAAAACATATAATATTTTAATATTGATCGACATAACTGGTATCTTTGTCTAACCAATGTTTTTTTGTAGCGATAAATAAACGATTAATCCACCTGCGGTCTTGAGCAGCATCTGGTCCGACAAAATTAGAATAGGCATCAAATGTTTCGAATCTGAATTGTAAGTTGTCAATTTGTTCAGCACCAACAATATTTTCAGAAAGATAGATTTGGCCATTTTTTGTAACGCGAAGTTGATTGTCACAAGCAGGATTCCCATTAGCAATTAAATTAGCGAGATCCATATAAGTTAAACAATCAACACTATATTGTATACCCATTTAAAATCAGCCCCCAAAAAAGTTTTTATAATTTAGTATAACATAAAAATTTTACCATACGAAATGTAACCATAAAAAATTTCAATCATATATTATAATCATGAACCGAAGCAGCTTTGCGAATATATCGCAAACCCTTGCAAAGGATCATAGGAACGTAGATAGCTGCATAGCGTAGACACAGGCGATTTCGCCTGTGTCTATTTTTATGCCCAAAAACAGGGAACCATAAAATTCATACAAAAGAAAATGGAGGAAAAGATCATGAAACAAGGCAGAACTTTAGAAGAAGTAGGAAAAGAACTCGAACGCCAGCGGCAGGCACGAAAGGACTTTGTAGCAGATACACGAAGCCTTGAAATGGTAACAGATACAAACGGGACCAAGTTGTCTCTCTTTCTAGAAGACGAGCCGAAGTGCTTTTCTGTCAGCGATCTTGCGCACCAGCAGATTGCATCGAGGCTACAAATCCCCTTGCGTTACTATCAAAAAATGCGACAGGAAGAAGCCCCGCTCTTAGATGAAAACGTCAATACCTGGTTTACCAAGCTTTCGGAGCGAAGAATGGTCCGGGTAATGGACGGAAATGTCCGGGCCTTTTTATCTGATCGATACCGCAGGCTGGATCATTTAGAACTTTGCAGTGCCGTGCTCCCGGTTATTCAGGACATGAAAGGCGCAGAAATTGAAAGCTGCGATGTTACCGAAAGCCATTTATATCTGAAAGTCATCAATAAAAGATTAAAAGCTGAAGTCAGCGTGGGCGATGTTGTCCAGGCTGGCTTTGTTATTTCTAACAGTGAAGTCGGTCTTGGCAGCCTGAAGGTAGAACCTCTCATTTATCGGCTTGTCTGTAAAAATGGCCTTATTGTCAAAGACTATGCCCAAAAGCGTTACCATGTCGGACGGCAACTCGACGGGGAAGAATCCGCCTATGAACTCTATTCGGATGAAACCTTGGCGCAAGATGATAAAGCCTTCTTTATGAAAGTACAAGATACCGTTCGCTGCGCTGTGGATGAAGCTAAATTCATGCTGACCGTAGATAAAATGCGTGAAGCCAAGCAGATTCCCTTGGAGCATGATCCGGTGCAGTCCGTAGAAATCTTGGCAGATAAATTCAGCCTCAATCAAAATGAGCGCGGGGATGTCCTGCGCCAGCTCTTTATGGGACGAGACAGCAGCCGCTATGGTCTGATCAATGCCGTAACCGCCGCCAGTCAGATTGCCGAAAGCTACGAGCGAGCAACCGAACTTGAACGCATCGGCG
>JBOFWE010000394.1:0-1163 GCA_051653465.1 Selenomonadaceae bacterium
GTCCGATTCGTATTGACTATGGACGTGGTGAAGATGGTGGCCGCACACACTTCAATATTGGCGGAACATTCTAAGCTGGCAGGGTTAGAGGAGGCGGCTTGGGATGTTTAATTGGCGGTTTTTGATAATAATGGTCTTACTCACATTTCAGCCGGTGACAGCAGTTCAAGCCTTTGGTGAAGTTGATGAAATTACCGTAAATGTCACAACGGACAAGGGCTTGCCGCCGCTTATCCAAAAGCGGATGCAGGCATCGGTTCATACAATTGCCGAGCAGCTTTTTATGGGGAGTCCGGTTGAAAAGATTTCGGATGGGCAGGCAAAGTATGAAAATATTATCCACCAAGTATTTGATAAAATTCTTGTTGGATATAGTGTGACAAGGGTGGTTGTCGAGCCGGGGGTAAAAACAAATATTTTGGTAAATCTTGTTCCCTGGGCAGAAACGATACAGGATATTCAGCTTTCTGTCGATGTGGAGGGATTGCCGCCGGAAATAAAAACATTGGCACTGAAAGATCTTGCGGGGGTTGATGAGGTTTTTCGGCAGAGTTTGCAAGGTCTGCCGGTGGATGCTACCGATTGGTCCAATGGAGTATTGAAGCACAGCCTTAATGAATATATGGCAGCGAATCTCCCGGAATTCAGAGCGGATTTTGATCTTGATCCGGGACCGACAGCTCGAATAAAAATGGTGGTATATCCCAAAGGGCCGGTGATACGGACGATCGACTTGCAGATGCGTTCGGACACTGTGCCGAATCTCATGCTGCTCGAATGCCGAGCCCAGTTGCAGAAACAGGCGGATATGATGCTGGGGGTACCGGTTGCTTTTGTTGCCCGGCATACCCCGCATTTTCAGCAGGAGCTACGGGAATCAATAGACCAGACGGCGGACTTTAAGTTTTTAAAACTGCATTCGGTTATTGATCTTCAGCCGGGCGAACGCACCACGATTATAAGTCGATCTGACACGGATAAGTATCGCATCCGTGTGGAAGGCCGCCTTGATATGGGCCGGCGTATCGATGATAATCGCAGCACTTCCTTTAATGGTCATGCCGGAGTAATGCTTTCGTCGAAAGATGAAGTTTTTGCCCAGGTGGAGTTTTATCCGCAGGATGTCGAAGCTATATGGTATAGCGGGTATAACCGTGATATCG
>JBOFWE010000395.1:0-3654 GCA_051653465.1 Selenomonadaceae bacterium
AATGATCAGGCACGTTAGGAGCTGCAAGTCTGATCAGGAGCGAATGACACTGGGGATGTTTATTTTTTTAAATAAGGGCAAGTACAAGATGTCAAGACAAGCAAGAATATTAAGCGGAAAGTAAGTTTTTCTATAAAAAGTGGAATGCGTGGTAGCAATAAAAAAGGAGATTACAGATAAAGTTGACGCCAAAGAGGCCTTGCTGCTAAGATTAGGAATAGCAGTTATGACGTGAATTTTGCATTGCCGCGGAATTGTGGGCACGATGGGGATTATGATTTCGCCGAATTTTTTGCCTGGATGGACAGAATCTGTAAAGCAAAATAAAAAATTGACGCGTTCCAGACGTTGTGGTGCTAAAATTAAGTCGGTGAAATTTTCACGCCCCTATTCATAAAAGATGAATAGGGGCGCTTTTTTATGATCTTTTATACCGCAGGGAAGGGCGCATAGCAGGATGGTTCCCTTTTGATAAAGAGCCTGAAGCATCTTAGATTAGAAAGCCTTTGCAGGGGTGAACTTTTTAATATAGTTGCAATAACAACTTAAATATGGTAGACTGAATTTAGTTGTTAAGGAAACTATAAATCTTTAGGTAAATATTTTTACAAGGGGGATTTTATATGATTATCGATTGCAACATGCATCATTTGCCGGAAGATCTTTTCACAAATGAGAAAATTATGGATGGATTTTTATCAACGGCTCCGCGAAGTTTTGGCGAGATTGCTACCCTGGAAACACTCGATACGGGCAAGCGGCATCTAATTCTCGAAAAGCCAAAAGGCTATCATAATCTCGATTATGTAGAGGGGGATTATTCTCTCGAAGCAAAACTTAAGGCGATGGATGATGCCGGCGTAGATAAAGGCCTGCTTCGGGTGCCAGTCTGGCAGGAATGGCTGCGGCTCGATAGCTGCAAAATTGTGAATGATAATGCAGCCGATATGTGCAGGCGTTCGAATGGCCGGCTGTATGCAAATGCAGTGCTTCCTCCCTGGGGCGGAAAAGAAAATCTCTACGAGCTGGAGCGCTGTATTAAGGAGCTTTGCATGGTCGGCGTTCAGCTTGCTTGCCATTATGGGCAGCTTTATCTGGATGATGAGGCCTTTAAGCCATATCTGAAAGTTTTAGACGAGATGGGCGTACCGGTTATCGTACATCACACGCCGCTGCCGGTCTACTGGCAGTCGATTTATGAATTTACGAATCTGCGCCGTGAATTTGGGCGTGTAGTCGATCAGGCTACGGCTCTGGGACGCGAACTTTTCAGTGGAATGTTTGAAGAATTCCCTCAGCTTAAGTTTATTCATACGATGTTCGGGGGCAACTGGTTTGCCAATCAGAATCTGACGACGCCGCACAAATCAAAGAAAAATGAAGCGCTGGCCCGGCTTGATACGTCAGAGGCAGATCGCATTGAAAAATATCTTAAGAACAATATCTTTTATGATATGACACATCCGGCTTCCTGGGGGCAGGCGCAGGTTGAATGTGCCGTCAAGGTATGTGGAGCGGATCATTTGCTCTTTGGCAGTTCGTTCCCCGTGGTTTATGGCTGGATGTCGTCAGGGGTTGATTTTGTTAAGCAGCTCGATATAACAGAAGAGGAAAGAGAACTGATCTTTCAGGGGAACGCGGCGCGCTTATTCCATCTTGCTTGAAATAAAATTCAGAAAAAGGCTGGAAGAGAGCAAAACCTCTTTTCTGGTGTTTTTTATTAAGGAGAAGGGGGAGAAAATGATGCAAAAGCAAGTACCGGAGGAATTATGGAATGGAAAATTTATTTTCAGCTGCCTGGCCAATTTTTTCGCATTTACGACCATGTATTATTTGATGTCAACAATTCCGCTTTATACAACGCAGGTACTCGCGGGGAATAGAAGCGATGTCGGTATCCTGTTTGCACTATTTGCCTTTGCCGGGGTGCTCGTGCGCCCGGTAGCCGGGCATATCGTCGACAGTTCAGGGCGAATGAAGGTGGCCTGGGGATCACTCCTACTGCTCTTTTTTGCCGTATTTGCTTATCAGTGGGCTGCAGGGCTTATCGGGCTTTTTGTCCTTCGTTTTGTACACGGGATTTTTTGGGGTTTTTCTACGACCTCGCTTGCGACAGTCGCGACCGATGTCATTCCGGCAAAGCGCCGCGGGGAAGGAATCGGCTATTTTGGCTTGTCGATGTCTATTGCTATGCTCCTGGGGCCGTGGCTTGGACTTACAATTTTGCAGATGTTTGATTACGCAGGGATGTTCTTGGCGGCAGCCTTTATTGCAGCACTGTCTTGTGTATGCCTGTTTGGCATCCATTACGAAGAACAAACCATGAAAGGTATGAAAAAAGCGCAAGGATTTTTTGAGAAAAAGGTTCTTCCCTATGCTGGCATTGTGTTCTTCATGGCTGTCGGCTATAGTGCGATTTTGTCCTTTATTGTGCTTTTTGCGCAGGAGATAAATATTGAAAATGCAAGTGCGTTCTTTTTGACAAATGCAGTCGGAGTCATTGTAAGTCGTCCCTATGCAGGGAAAGTCATGGATAAAAAAGGTCCGGTTGGCATTATGTGTGTTGGTTTTGCCGCCTTTATGATGACGTTTATTTGTTTGTATTTCACACAGGGATGGCTGCTGTTTTTGCTGGCGGCTTTTTTGCTGGGGATTGGGTTCGGGATTTTATATTCGTTGTGCTTTGTAATGTCGATTAATGCTGTTGATATAACGCGGCGAGGCATGGCAAATGGCACGATCCTTATGGCTTTTGATCTTGGCTTTGCTGTCGGGTCGATGGCTTTGGGCGCTGTATCCATGGTGACGGGCCTGCGGTTCATGTATTTGGCTTGTGCCGTTGTAACATTGATTCCTATGGGGATTTTTTATATAAATGATGGTCGCTGTCGTGGCGTGAAAATAAATGCAGTAAAAGAAAATTTATAAATATACGTGCATATAAGCTAACTGTAAGAGTCGCTTACGGGGATTAAAGTTTGTTCTTTGAGGGGTAACCCGACGTTTATTGTATAATGAAAAGGTGGTATGATATATATGAGAAAGTTCGTTTCGTTGCTTTTACTTATCGTTTGTTTGATTTTAACAATTACCGGTATTCAAATGCTGTTGCCGCATCCACACGGCAGTGAAGGTGGCGGTATACCATTTTATCCTAAAGGTTTACATGAATATGCCAGCTATTTATTCATCGTTGCCGGGGGACTGCATACTTTTTTTAACCGTAGATCGCTAGCTATATATATAAAGCAATTATTTTAGAAGGAGTGCTGCCCTTATGAATTGTTTTTTCAAAAATGAAAAACAAAAATAGGTCTCCTTGTCTGAAGTAAATATATGAAACTTATTGGAGGTAGCATTTTTGAAAACAGAACATCTGGGAAAACACATATCACTTTTGTATCGTCAAAGCCAGATTTATTTCAATGCCGAATTAAAGAAATATAAGCTGGGCAGTGGGCAATATATTTTTTTGTTGAGTTTGTTGGACAACGAAGGCATCAATCAGGAACAGCTTGCTGATATTGTGAAAATTGATAAGACTACAACAGCCAGAGCTGTTGCCAAACTTGAAAGGGAAGGGTACCTGACCCGTGAAACTTGTCAAGAAGACAAACGGGCGTATATTCTGCATGCAACAGAAAAAGCCCGTAG
>JBOFWE010000396.1:0-2041 GCA_051653465.1 Selenomonadaceae bacterium
CTGAATTCATTGAGCAATGCATCTTCGATATGCCAAGGGTCATAGCCGATCCAGGGGATATACACATCGTCGCTATCCCGGATTTCGATGAACCAATCCAAGACACAATGCTTGTCCACCTTGTTTCCCGGCGTTGTGCGAAGCAGCCCTTGGCGCTCCCACAGCAGATATGGCACATTGTCGCGCTCACGGCGGTTGCCATCGGTGGAGATTTTCGTTAAAACATCTTCGGGAAGCCAGTACATGGATTTCACATAGATCTTGTCGTCGCCGGGCCGCATGCACAGCACCTTCGCCGCGGTTAAGTCCGTTGTTTCCGAAGCGTCAAAGCCGCCAACGCCATAGCGAAAGCCCATCGTAGCAAAATCCACCTCTTCCTGGTTGTCGATTTCTTCCCAGGTGAGCCAGGCCGCAGCTGAATTTTCCTTCATGTTAAAGTCTTTGACCATGACCGTCGGCTTAAACGCCGGATCCGATTTTGCCTTTTCTACACATTCGCGCAGAAACTGCAGGGACTTGATTGTGCCAAGACCAGGATTTGCCTTAATCCAGCATTTTTCCTTATCCCATTCATCCTTGTCATCCAGTTCGTAGATAAAGGGCAAGAAGCGTTCATCTTTGACCTTGCCGTCCAGAACGCTGCAGGCGTAATCGTACTGGCTATCGAAGATCGAGTCGCGGACAAAACCGTTGGTCGTGATACAAAAAAGCAGCGGCTGCTGGCGCGCGGACATGGACTGCTTCATAAGATCGTAAATATCGCGATTTTTAATGGCGGATAGTTCGTCGATCGTAACGCCATGGGCATTGAGACCATCCAGGCTATTGCTGTTCGAGGCGAGCGGCTTGATGATCCCCAGGTTATGCGAAAAATATAAATCGCTCATGCGCTTTCGAATGTGTTTTCTGAGCACCGGCGACTGTTTTACCATCTTATACGCATATTCAAAACCGATCTTGGCCTGGTCCAGCATGGTCGCGATGTTATAGATTTCCGGCGCACCCTCGCCATCGCCCATCAAAAGATACAGGTTGATCGCGGCGCTTTCCGAGGATTTGCCATTTTTTCTGCCCTCGATGGTCAAACATTCGTTGTACTGGCGAAGACGCGTTTCCTTGTGCACAAAACCAAAGATCGCCTGGAATTTTGCTTTCTGAAAAAGCTCGAGTTTTAGCGGGGTGCCCATTTTTCCTTGGGCTTGCTTGCAGAACGTCTCAATAAAATCGATCGGAATCTTCGTCAGGCTTTCATCAAAAACCCAGGGCGCATATTTTTCTGGGTGCAAGAGCTTATCCAGCAAGACGGCGTAGATTTGCTGGATGCGGTGACAAGCGACAACCTTGCCGGAAAGAACAGCCCTGGCATATTCCTCCAGGTGCGTCATCTCAGTGCTCCCGGAGGAACTTCAATAATTCGTCCTCATCCTCGGCGGTATCCGGACGCAGGTTCGTAATGATTTTCACGAGCGTTGTCACCGTCCGATTCGCAGAATCCGTGGTCCGGTTATAGTCGGAAATCGCCGGATGGGAGTAGACATTTTCCCTACCCTTGACGTATTGCTTCGTCACCAAAACACCGCCATCGTTGATCACCTTTTCCAGTTCATTGAGAATTTTCAGCTGTACCTGATACCGCTTGAACGTGGTAATAAAAAAGAAATTCTGTTCAACGCCATGCTTTTCGGCGATTTTCAGAATTTCTTGGGCCTGCTCATTTAAATTTAGCCTTCCGGTCAAAATGTATCCCCCCAATAAAAAACAGCCACCCGATTTGGATGACTGTCCTTACCTTTATTTCGCTTGCATTTCTGCGTTGGCACTTGCCAACGCTTCAAGCAATGGCTTCGTAGAAATGCCATTGTCCGCGTACCCTTGCCGAATGATTTCAAAGTAGTAATCGCTCGGCAGCGCCGGCATGCTTTCGTACTCCTCGGCCATAACATAAAGCATGGCGTCTTGCTCTCCATTTGCCGCGAGCACCTTCGCCTTTATCTTTTTGTACAACTGCGGGTAGCCTTCATAGCGATCCAGCGCCCGTTCG
>JBOFWE010000397.1:0-6489 GCA_051653465.1 Selenomonadaceae bacterium
CGATCATCCCGACGGAACAGTTTGTAAATATGGCAGCCTTTACTGACAGAGAAAGAAAAATTTATGATCTGGTGGTGCGGCGGTTTATTGCCGTGTTGTACCCACCCTTTGAATACGAACAAACCATTGTTCAGGCGGCAATCGGCACGGAACGGTTTGTTGCCCAGGGGAAAATTATAAAAAATTCCGGCTGGAAAGAGGTTTATCAAAAGGCTTGGCCGGCTGATACCTCCGAGGGAACAGAAATTCTGCGGGAACAGGTGCTGCCACAGCTTGCTTTGGAAATGGAATTGCCGATTTTGCATTTGGAACTGACAACAGGTGAGACAAAACCGCCAGCACCATTTAATGAAGGTAGCTTGTTGGCCGCCATGGAAAATCCGACCCAATATATGCGGGCGGATAGCAAGGATCTCCGGCAGATGATTGGTGAGACTGGCGGACTGGGGACCGTTGCAACAAGAGCGGATATTATTGAGAAACTCTTTAGCTCTTTTGTTATTGAAAAACGCGGCAAGGATATTTTTACAACACCTAAAGGACGTCAGCTTTTGGAGCTTGTACCATCGGAGCTTCGAGAACCGGCACTTACAGCAAAATGGGAACAAAAACTATCGGCAATTGCTGCGGGCAAGTTGGGGAAAAATGTGTTTATTGGTGACATAAAGACCTATACCAAAGCTCTGGTGCAGCAAATAAAAAATTCAACAGCAAAGTTTCGGCATGATAATATTACGCATAAAAAATGTCCGGAATGTGGCCGCTTTTTGCTTGAAGTCAATGGCAAGCAAGGGAAAATGCTGGTTTGTCAGGATCGGTCCTGCGGGTATCGCAAGAGTGTGTCCAGACAGACAAATGCTCGCTGTCCAAACTGTCATAAAAAGATGGAGCTGCGTGGAGATGGGGAAAACAAGGCGTTTTTTTGCAAATGTGGGTACCGGGAAAAACTGCAGGCTTTTCAAAAACGTCGTGAACAGGCGGGCGGCAAGGTATCTAAAAATGAAGTATCAAAGTATTTGCGTGAGCAGCAGAGTGCAGAGCCGGTGAATACCGCTTTGGCGGATGCCCTAGCGCAATTGAAGTTGAAATGAGGCAATACGTATGTTGAAAAAAATTTTTATTATACTTAGTTTGTGTTTAAGCGTGTATGCAACGGCTGGTGCTGCTGTACAAAGTGAAGACTTTTCCTGTCGGGGCCTGCATATAGGGGATACCTACGATCAAATGAAGGTTGCCTTTGGTGAGCCGAGATATGATATGGATCGGTTGGTACAAGGGGTTATGATCAGATATTACATGTACCCACACGAGGTTCAAGTCGGACTCGATCTGCGCACCAAGACGATAAGAGATATTCAGATTAAGGATAAGGACTATGTGGCTCGTGATGGCATAAAGATCGGGGCAACTCCTTATAAGATAAAGCAAGTCTATGGGCAGACGCAAAAAGAAATGATAGAGGGATCCGTGTATTATATTTATCGCAGTGGGCAAAAGGATGAGGTTCGACTGCTGTTGCAGACCGACCCCACAGAAGGTTATCTGGAAGCGTTTCGGTTGACAAATCTGCCGTTTGCTGAGGGCATCAGTGAGGATGAGGCGGATGTAGGGGATGAAACGGATCGTGGAGATGTAAATGACCTGTTTATAAAATCAAAGGAAATTGATGTCAGTAATGTGCAGACAGCAAGCTGATGCTGAGAAACAAATAAATTTTGCAGGTGAAAAATGATGAATACGGAGAACTTAAAAAGATTTATACAAATAGCCAAGGGGGATATTAAAGCTGAGCTGGTATTAAAAAATGTCCAGGTATTTCATGTATTTACTGGTGAATTTTTAGCCGGTGATGTGGCAATTGAGCAGGGGCGGATTGCTGGAATTGGTGAATATCAAGGAGTGACAGAGATTGATCTTAGCGGCAAGTATTTGACCCCGGGATTTATGGATGCGCACATTCATATTGAAAGCTCGATGCTCAGTCCACTTGAATTTGCCCGGGCGGTTGTTCCTACGGGAACGACAACGGTGATTGCAGATCCCCATGAAATTGCCAATGTCACTGGGCTTGAAGGTGTGGAATACATGCTCGCAGCGACCGAATCGTTGCCGCTCAATGCATATTTTATGCTGCCTTCCTGTGTGCCGGCAACCCATCTTGAAAATTCCGGAGCTAAACTTTTAGCTGACGATTTAACGGAATTGATCTCTCATCCCCGAGTATTGGGGCTGGGTGAAATGATGAATTATCCGGGGGTTTTGGCCGGGGAGCAATCCGTAATGGAAAAACTACAGATGGGCAGCAAGAAAAAAATAGACGGGCACGCACCGGGGCTTTCCGGAAATGAACTAATGGCCTATGCTGCCGCTGGCGTGGAATCAGATCATGAATGCGTTAATGTTGAGCAGGCCTTGGAAAAACTCAGGGCGGGCATGCATATTATGATTCGCGAGGGATCTGCAGCCAAAAATCTGCAGGCCCTGGCCCCGTTGATTAATTCTCATAATGCACAATTTTGCTGTTTTGCTGCTGATGATCGGCATCCGGAGGATTTGATCAAGGAAGGACATATCAACCACATGGTTAAGATGGCAGTTGAAGCAGGACTTGATCTGGCGACGGCATTGCAAATGGCAACAATTAACACAGCGCGTTACTTTAATCTTAGCGATGTTGGTGCCATTGCACCGCGCTACCGTGCCGATCTGCTTGTCTTTGATAATCTGACGGAATGGCGGCCTATGATGGTTTTTAAAGACGGCGTGCTCGTGGCCAAGGAAAATCAGGCCCTGTTTACGGCAGTGCCAGCAGTACCGGAGACAATAAAAAATACCATGCATCTGGCAAACGTTGATCCAGAAAAATTATGCATTGCAGCCAAAGGGGATATGGCCCATGTGATCGGTTTGGTTGAAGAGCAAATCGTTACCCAAAAATTGCTGATGAAAATAAAAGTGCAGGATCAACAAGTGGTTACCGATGTCGCTGAAGATATATTAAAACTAGCCGTATTTGAACGCCACCACCAAAGTGGCAATATTGCAGTCGGTCTTGTTCAGGGGTTTGGACTAAAGCATGGCGCGATTGCATCCACGATTGCTCACGATTCGCATAATCTGATCGCGATAGGGGAAAATGATGCAGATATCCTTGCGGCTGCTGCGGCAATTGAAAAAATGCAGGGGGGGATTGCCATCGCTGTTGATGGACAGGTTGTCGGCAGTTTGGCCTTGCCGATTGCTGGGCTCATGTCAGAGGAGTCGGTAGCAGTTGTCGAAGCAAAATTGGCGCAACTGACCAAAAAAGCCTATGAATTAGGGGTGAAAAAGGCCTATGATCCGTTTTTAACCCTTGCATTTTTAAGTTTGCCGGTTATTCCGGAGTTAAAGTTGACGGATTTAGGGTTGGTTGATGTCGCTTCTTTTAGCGTTATCCCGGTTATGGCAGAAAAATAAAACCGACAATCGGCAGATAGGCTTGCGATAAAAGTTATGTTATAATTATGAAGGCGTATTTGCCGCCCGAAGCAAGAAAGGATGTGATCGGATGACAGAAAAGGCAGAAGTAACATATCTGTGGAATAGTGGTTTTGCAGTGAAAATAGAGGATGTTGCACTTGTCTTTGATTATTATCTGGATCCGTCGGGAAAACTGCCGGCGGTATTGAAAGCATGCAAAAGAGTTTACTTTTTTGCCTCGCATCGTCATTTTGATCATTTTTCTTCAGTAATAGCTGATTTTTCTGATCAGGTGAAGTGCTATTTTCTCAGTTTTGATATTCGTTTGCTCGAAGAAGCAAAAGCGCTGCCGATCGAAAAAACTTTGTATTTATCGGCCTATGATAAATATGAAGATGAAGAAATAAGGGTAACTAGTTTCAGTTCAACAGATGAAGGCATATCTTTTTTAGTTGAAATTGACGATTGGCGTGTTTTTCATGCGGGAGATTTTAATTGGTGGTATTGGAAAGGCGATACAAGCGAAAATATTGCTCTTGCGAAAAATGGATTTATGAAACAGATGAAGCGGCTGGATGGACTGAAGGCCGACATCACATTTTTTCCGGTTGATAAGCGGTTGGAAGAATATGCCGCAAGCGGAGCCAAGGAATTTTGCCGGCGTACCAGTCCGGGGCATTTGATCACCATGCACAATACCACCGGTGAACCGTGGCAAGCAGAGTCAGATTTCTTTTCGGGCAGCAATGAGATTCCTATATGGTGTCCGTCGCTAGCCGGAGAAGTTCAAATCATAAAGCGACAAAGGAGCAAGAGATGAAGAAAAAACGTTTTATTTTTACCATGATTGCGCTGTTTTTGCTGACTAGTGGTTGTTTCGGGGCGCAGAGCGCACAAAATGAAAAAAAAGGAGATGTTGTTGTGCAGAATCATGTAGCAGTATTTGAGACAAACCAGGGAGAATTTACAATTGAGTTGTTTGAGGACAAAGCTCCACAGACGACAAAGAATTTTATTGATTTAGTGGAAAAAGGTTTTTATGACGGGCTGATTTTTCATCGCGTCATTGCCGGCTTTATGATTCAGGGCGGATGTCCGAACGGAACTGGTACAGGCGGTCCGGGGTATACGATTAAAGATGAATTTCATCCGGACTTGAAGCATAATGCGCCGGGGATTTTGTCCATGGCTAATGCCGGACCAAACACAGGGGGATCACAGTTCTTTATCACGCTTGAAAAAACGCCATGGCTTGACGGCCATCATGCTGTTTTTGGCAAGGTTATTAAGGGTATGGATGTTGTTGAAAAAATTGGCAAAAGCGAAACGGACTTCCAAGATAAACCACTAGAAGCTGTTGTAATCGAAAAGATTACAATTAAAGAAAAATAATGGGTTATACCTATATCGTGGAATGTGCGGACGGATCCTTATATACCGGCTGGACCAACGATGTAGAAAAACGTCTGGCAACACATAATGCAGGGAGGGGGGCAAAATACACGCGCCCTCGGCTGCCGGTTAAACTGGTTTATGTAGAACAGCACCCAACAAAAGAAATGGCCCAGCGACGGGAATATGAAATCAAGCAGCTATCGCGCCGGGAGAAAATCGCCCTGATAGCTGGGCGGGACGGACCGTGTATAGTATAATGATCCTTTACAGGATCGTTATATCAATAAAAGTCATAATATTACAATCATTATGACTTTTTAAAATGAGAGGGGCGTTATATATGGAAGAAAAAACAGTAAGCAAGACGAAGCGGATAGAAGAGCTGACCATTCAGGATATATTTGATATGGACTTCTTACAGCAATTTCAGGATAATTTTGCCTTGTCCGTAGGGATGACAAGCATAACCGTCGATATCAATGGGACCCCGGTTACTAGACCAAGCCGGTTCACTGATTTTTGTATGAAATATACAAGAGCTTCTGAAATTGGCAATAAACGCTGTATGGAATGTGATAGAAAAGGCGGCGAAGAGTCTGCCCGCACTGGCCGGCCGGCGGTTTATGAATGTCATGCGGGGTTGATGGATTTTGGTGTGCCGATCATTGTCGAAGGCCGGCAGATCGGTTCAGTTCTGGGGGGGCAGGTTTTGACAGAACCGGCTGATGAAGCAAAGTTTCGACGGATTGCAGCGGAAATCAACGTGGATCCGGATGAATATATTGCGGCGGTGCAAAAAGTGGATTACTTGCCTCGCGAGCGCCTTGAAGCTGCAGCGCAAGTCTTGTATTTAATGACAGCTACTTTTTCGCGGATGGGATATTACCAATATAAGCTAAAAAGCATTGCTGAAACGATCAGTGAAAGTTTAGGGCAGGTTTCAGCAACAATGGAAGAGCTGGCAGCCTCAGCTACCAATGTGGATGAAAATCAACATCGGCTGAATGATGAAATTAAAAATGTCAATAAAATATCAGAGCAGATTGATGAAGTCATCAACCTGATTAAGGATATAGCAGATCAGACACGTCTTCTTGGGCTCAATGCCAGTATTGAAGCAGCAAGAGCTGGCGTGGCTGGGGCTGGATTCAGTGTTGTAGCGGAAGAAATTCGTAAGTTATCCGATGAATCAAAGGCGACAACAGAAAAAATCCGTAAATTTACATTGTTAATTAATCAATCGGTCAATAAAACGGTTTCTAAAGGTGAGGAGACCTCCACTATTGTCGGTCAACAGACGAAAGCCATAGAAACGGTAGCTAATGATTTATACAATTTATCCGAAGTTGCTGAGCAATTGTATAAATTATCTCATGATCAAAAGTAGAGAGGATTGCCGGGCTGCCGCCTTGCGGGACAGTCCGGTTTATTTGAATAAAGAAGGGGAAACTGCAACAACAAAATATTATTCATTTTATTGTTGACAATCCTTTAGAAAGCGTGTAATATAATACAAGTCGCTGATGACAACGGCCGCGAGAAAAACGAGAGTTTCCTTCCCGCCAAGCCGCAGAAAAAAAGAGGTTGACAAACTTCTTCCAGCGAGATATACTATAAAAGCTGACTCAAGCAGCC
>JBOFWE010000398.1:0-1860 GCA_051653465.1 Selenomonadaceae bacterium
CGCATCTATAAAACCCAAGCGGGGTTTGCCGAAGGCAATATTGAAGCCTTTGAAAAAGGAATGCTGCCTTTGATTGAAAAAATTCATGGGGGATTCCACGGGGGATTTCATGGGGGCCGCAGGGGAGAATAAGATGAAAATTGCTGTGCTGAGTGGCAAGGGCGGTACGGGAAAGACTCTGGTTGCAGTCAATTTGGCAGCAATTGCCAAACAGTCGGTTTATATTGATTGTGATGTGGAAGAGCCCAATGGATATCTGTTTTTGCGCCCTAAAAAAACGGCAGTCAAGCCGATCAGCGTTAAAGTTCCTGTAGTTGATCCGCAGCGCTGTGTGGGCTGTCGTACTTGCGTCGATTTTTGTAGATTTAATGCACTTGCCTATATTCAAAATAAGCCCATAGTATTTACAGATATATGTCATTCTTGTGGAGGTTGTGTTTTATTCTGTCCAGAAAAAGCATTATCAGAAACAGAAAAATTGGTTGGTGAAATTCGATATGGTATGGCAGATAGGATAACTGTAGCTACGGGGGTTTTAAATACGGGGGAGGCATCAGGGATTCCTATTATTAAGCAATTAATAGCGGAGGCTGGATCTCATAAAGAAGACTTGATATTTATGGATTGTCCTCCGGGGAGTGCCTGTATCGTGATGGAAAGTATTAAAGATGCTGATTATTGTGTGCTGGTAGCGGAACCGACTTTATTCGGGGTACACAATCTTGAAATGGTTTATAATCTGGTGAAATTATTTAATAAGCCTCATGGTGTAGTACTTAATAAGTGTTTGCCAGAAGAAAATCCGGCAGAAGTTTTTTGCGAGAAAAACGGGATTGCAGTTTTGGGGAAAATTCCTTTTGATGCAAAATTAGGGAATATAAACTCCAATGCAAAGCTTGCCGTCCGAGAATCTAAAGAATATAAAAAAGTATTTAAAACACTGTTGGAAACGATTCAGGAGGCGGTTGGAAATGAAGCAATTGCTGGTGCTTAGCGGGAAAGGTGGAACGGGAAAGACTACAGTTGCCAGTGCCTTTATCAAGCTGGGGCAGGTAAAAGCCTGTGCAGATTGCGATGTGGATGCGCCGAATCTGCATCTGCTTATAACAGAACTAGGCGAACCGGACCGAGCGGAATATTATGGTCTGCCAAAAGCTGAAATTGACACCGAGTTATGTGTACAATGCGGTCAATGTCAGCAGCATTGCCGTTTTGATGCCATATCGTTTCAACAGGAATACCGGGTGGATCCTTTTGCCTGTGAAGGCTGTGGTGTTTGTGAAGTCCTTTGCCCCGTTAAGGCAATATCTCTACGCCCGGAAATTGGTGGTGAACTTAGACTGTACAGCAACCCGCTGGTTTTTTCTACAGCACAGTTAAAAATGGGCAGTGGAACCTCAGGGCTTTTGGTCACCGAAGTGAAAAAGCGAATGCATCAAGCGGCTGAAAATGTAAATATGGCTATTATTGATGGATCGCCAGGGATTGGTTGTCCGGTTATTGCATCGCTTAGTGGTGTAAACATGGTTCTGATCGTGGCCGAACCGTCGTTGTCAGGAATATGTGATATGAAACGTATTGTAGAAACGGCACAGCAATTTCAAACAAAAATTGTTGTGTGCATAAATAAATATGATACAAATATTAAAAATACAGAAAAAGTAGAAGATTTTTGTCAAAAAATGAATATAAGCTTTGCTGGCAGAATTCCATTTGATCCAATGGCCGTGAAAGCCATTAATAGTGGGATTTCAATTGTTGATATAGAGTGCCCATCAGGGAGGGCTGCCAAGGAGATTTTTTCAGTGGTCTGGGAACAGCTTCGTGAGCCGGAAGTGGCGGGTATATGCTGATAAAGAC
>JBOFWE010000399.1:0-5157 GCA_051653465.1 Selenomonadaceae bacterium
GAAAGTATTTTAATTTAAAAAGAGGGAAAACGATTCCTCACGGAGAATTGTTACAGTGATAACCTGAGTGTTGAACAGAAAGTGAGGTTGTTTAAGATGACACATTATTTGCTGTTTTTGATTCCGGTTGTACTGCTTGTTGCATCGTGCTTTGAGCTCTATCGTCTGACTCATGTAACCGTGGCATACAAAGACAACCTTGGGCAGCTGCGGGGCTACTCGTTTTATTATAGGTATCCTTGGGCGGATTCCTGGATGAATATTCAGGAATGGGAGGATAAAGTGGCTGAAATAAAAAAAATGCCGGCTGTCCGGATTATCAGCATAAAAGTAAAGTCAAAGTGGAGGATCCGGCGGGCATAGCTACACTTTTTACAGAGTTAATGGCGGAAAGTAACGGAATCCGATGAAAAAAGCTTCTTTTTAGCGTGATTTTTATTGCACGGGGAAGAAGCTTTTGTTGTTGTAAGATCGGCGGCTACAGGCTGCCGGAGTAAAATACTTTAATAATATAAGGGAATAAAAAGGGCTTTTTCAAAATTGGTCGAATAGATATACCTAGTAAAACTTATGAAAGTAAGTGACACAAAGCCATGGTTCTACGGATGTATTTTAGCCATCTATGAATGCCAGGTTGCGATAATTGCAATCTGGCATTTTTAACATCTATCTGATTTTTTCGACAGCTTTAGGGCGGGGTGTCCTGAAGGATTGTTCATGTGTTAGGAGAGTATAGGGTATGCGGGTTTTACACTTTGAATTTGACAAGAGTTTTTCGAAAAAGATAAAGAAATTGGCAGAAAAAAATGGTTTTGCCTATACAACAACAGCATCCTATGAGAATTTGTATGAAGAAATTCGTTCAGGAAAGTTTCAACTGCTGATTATAAATGAATATATTCGAAAAATGTTTGATGATGAGCTTCTGCGACAAATCACTTCGGCTAAGTTTATTTATCCCCCTATTATTGTGATCACGCCGGAGCATGATCTGACGATTGTAAAAAAGTGCTTTGATCTGGGAATTATGGCATGTTTTGAAAAAGAACAGTTTGACAGCAGCCGGTTTACAAAGTATTTGCAAACCATAAAAAAAGAACGGGAAAATATCGAGCTGTTAAAGGCGTTTAAAATTGCCGTTGTGGATGACAGCCCCTTGGTACTTGACCTTATAAAGGAATTTTTTCTCTTTCATGGGGTGGAGCGGGTTGAGTATTATAAAAATCCCGAAGAGTTTTTGCAGAAAAAAATGGATTACGATTTATTTTTAATCGATTTTGTCATGCCGCAATGCAATGGGGATGATGTCATCGCTTATATTCGCCGGGAAAATCCAGAGGGAATCATTATTCTGATTACAGCCTACAATAATGGTGATATTTTGCCGCACTGTCTGGGCTTGGGGGCAGATGACTTTATCTTGAAGCCCTTGGAATTCAAGTTATTTATGGTCAGGATTAATTCCTGTATAGAACGATATTGGCTTAAACGGGAACTGATAGAAAAAAATGCAAAACTTTTTGAGTTGGCGATCCGGGATGGTTTTACCGGCCTGTATAATCGGGACTATTTTAGTCATGCCTGTAAAAAAAGAGGTCGGGAATTTATCAGGACCAAGCAGCCCTTATCTTTTGTGTTAATGGACATTGACTATTTTAAAAATGTAAATGATACATATGGACATTTAAAAGGAGATTACGTATTAAAAGAAGTAGCGGAAATATTAAAACGTGAAACGAAGGATACGGATTTTATCTGCCGCTGGGGCGGAGAAGAATTCATTGTGATGTTGCTTGATACGGAATTAGAAGCGGCCACGGCTTTTGCCGAAAAAATCCGCAAATTCATCCGGCAGCATGCTTTTAAAAATATGAAGCCGGTTACCGCAAGCTTTGGGGTAACGCAATGGCGGGAACCCGATATAGAAGAAAGCGTGTTTAAGCGGCTGGATAATTCCCTGTATCTTGCGAAACTGACGGGGCGGGATAAGGTTGTCAGCAATGAGGAAGTCGAACTGAATTATAAAGGGAATCCGGTAAGAATCGAGTGGGGACCTTTTTTCAGGTGTGGGCAAAAGCAGCTTGATGAAGATCATTATAAGCTTATTTCGCTGTCAAATGAAATTATTAAGATCTGCTTTCAGTCTGAGGGTGAATCCCAGACGAGCTTGCTGTTCGAGCGATTAGCTCAAGAAATAGCGGAGCACTTTGAGCGGGAGGAAGCGCTTTTGCAGGTGGCCGGTTATGAAAATTATTCCGAACATAAACGAATCCACGAAAACCTGCGCAAGGAAATTTCGCTGGTGATGAAAAAGTTTAATTCCGGGGGGATTATGCCGGAAGTGGCCGCCCGGTATCTGATCCAGGAAATTGTGCTGGGGCATATTATCAAGAAAGATTTTGAGTTTTTTCATCTTTTCCAAGGCGTATAAGGCGGCGAAGGTATTTCAAATTTACGGCCTGAGGGCATGGCGCTCTTTTGCTGCCTGCCCGTGTAGGACTGACTGATTTATATCTGCAGGCAATGAAAAACAGCTGTCAAAAGCGCCGTGACCGGCCTTGCTTTTGACAGCTGTTTGCATAGTATGGGAATTTGTCGTTTTTATGGAAAAATCAGCGGCTAAAAGATTGAACGAGATCGATAAGGATTTCTTCCTGCTGTGCTTTTTTTAGCTGGCTGAACTTGTCGACAAGATCAGAAGATAATCCGGCTTGAACTAAAAATTGAGTTAAAATCTGTGCTTTTGTTTTTTCATCTAGAGTTTTGATTTGCTGGGTCAGTGATACAAATTCAGAGATTATTTTTTTTGTATTCGGGCTGAAACTGTTTACGGTAGTTGCTTCCATGAAAAAGATCCTCTCTTGAGTAAGGCGGATTATTAAGGTTTGCACAGTCGGACGGATAGTATTTGGGGAAGTCTTACGGAAGGTTTACACGCTCCAGAAGTTTTCCCGAACCATTAAAGTGTATTACCTATTCTTGGATATAATGAGCCTTTATTTTTATAGTGATATCGTAGCATGAATTTATCTTTTTGAAAACCTGTTTCTGACAAATTATTTGTATATACGATTTTTACGAAAGATGCTATACTATATTATTTTTTCAAAACTACGCCAAGCAGGCTGACAAGAGCGATTGCCTGCGCCGGGGCAATGATACAGCCCTGAAGTTCCCGGGGGGTCAGCCCCAGCTGGTAAAACTGGCAGGAACTCAGATCTATGCCAGCGAGCTTGGTTCCGGAAAACTGTGCCTTGTCGATGTCGCAGTGAAAAAACTCTACATCCGTCAGCTGTGCCCGATAAAAATCGGCTTCAGTCAAGGTGGTTTTCTCAAAGGTTACCTTGCGGCATTTTGCCTGGCTGAGAAGCAGGTAAGGGGCTATACAGTCCTCAAATAAGGTGTGCTGCAGACTGCTTTCGATCAAATCGGAACCGGTCAGTTTACAGCTTTTCAGCTCGACGCGATCCATGAATCCCTGCTGGAATTTCAGATTGGAAAGATCGCAGTGGTCAAACAGCGTGTCCGTAATTTTCCCGGACGGCATTTGTCCTCCGGTAAAAACAACATTTTTGAAGATGACATGCCGGATATCGATGTTGCGTGCTTCCTGGGCGTTGATGACACAGTCCTGAATCAGGCAGTTGCTGATAAAATCCTCCTCGCAAAACAGATCAATCTTGGCCTCTGGCAGTGATGCCGGCAGATGAGGGGGAATTCTTTTTTGTTTTTGCATGTCGAAGCCTCCTGAAAATATGGGATTTCACAATTTGCATGTTCATTGTAGTAAATGGTAGCACAAATCAGAGGATTTTTATATGTTTTTGTACAGGACTTGTTGGAGACGGGTGTAAATGGAAAGGAATAAGCTAAAAAGTTGGAAAATTGAAAAATTTTATGATTGCAAGAACAGCTCGATTGGAGTAAGATAGAACAATGGAGGGATGAAGTTGACATTTACAGGGAAAACAAAGAATTTGGGCATTATCGGCTACCCGATTGAGCATTCCTTATCTCCGGCAATTCAAGGGGCAGCCATTGAGACAGCCGGAATTGATTATTCCTATATAGCGATGCCGGTAGCGCCGGAGAAACTATCACTGGCCGTGAATGGTTTAGCAAGTCTTGGCTTCAGCGGTTTTAATGTAACGATACCACATAAAGTTGCCATTATGGAATATCTTGATGAAATCGATGAAAGCGCCCGGATGATCGGAGCCGTCAATACGGTTGCCGTCCGCGACGGGAAACTTTATGGCTATAATACGGATTGTATTGGCTTTATGGCACCGCTGCATAAGCAGGGTGTTTCGATGAAGGGGAAGCGTGCGGCACTGCTTGGCGCCGGAGGCGCTGCCCGGGCCATTATCTGGGGATTGATCATGGATGGTGTACAAAAAATTGAGATTGGTGTTCGCAATCCAGAAAAAGTGGAGCCCTTGGCAGCAGCCTTTCGTAAGCATGTGACGATTGAGGTCAAAAACTGGGAAGATGCAGCCTTTGAGCGAAATCTCGAGCTGGCGGATCTGATTGTCAATACGACGCCGCTTGGCATGTCGCCGCATATCGATGAGATGCCACGGATTAACTGGAAGTATGTGAAAAAAGAAACCTTTCTATATGACATTATCTATGTGCCGCAAATGACAAAGTTTTTGCAGATGGCACAGCAAAATGGCAATCCGGTCCTAAATGGCGAGGGCATGCTTGTTGAACAGGGTGCTGCCGCGTTTAAGATTTGGACGGGCTGTGAAGCGGATGTCGAAGTGATGACAAAAGAATTAAGAGCATATTTGAGAAATTTGTAAATGCTGAGTACGGTGGACTTCAATAAATAAATTTTACTTACAAAGCGGGTGAATTTATGGAGCAATCGGATCCACAGGCAATTCAAATGATGACAGCAAAGATCCTGCAGCAGATGCCCCATGGCGCAGAAGCAGGAGTAAACGGACTACAGCGCCCGGGCAATGCCCCGGCCGCCTCGCTGGTCGACCATCTGGTCGAGGAGGCAGTGCAGTCCGGAGCAAGCGATATTCATATTGAACCGCAGGAGGAAGCACTTCGCATACGATTTCGGATTGATGGCAGGCTATGTGAGCGGCATGTACTTCCTTTGGGGGTACATGCCGTTGTTGTTTCCCGGATAAAAATAAT
>JBOFWE010000400.1:0-1064 GCA_051653465.1 Selenomonadaceae bacterium
GCTTTTTCAATATTCCCCAACTTAACCCAGCCCAGGCAAAGAACGCTAAACAGCAGCAGCATGCCATATATACTCGCCGGAATCGGAAATGGCAGCAGATGTTTGATGACCTCAGCAAAAAAAGTAATAGCAAACAAAATGCTGAACTGTTCTAATATTTTCATTAATACCTCCGTAATCTCCCGTTTTGTCAGACAAGCACGATCAAAAGTGCAACATTGCCGATTATACGCCGATTCATTTTCCCGGTCAAGGCTTGTTCGCCAAGACGTAAAACTCTCACATTTATATATTTTGTGAATTTATTTAATATTTAATTTTTATTGCGAGTCTCGAAATAAGGTCCCTGGCGAAAACCGCCCGCCACAGTGCCGTGCCAGCCGGCCATATTTACTAATAAAAAACTCCTGTCAACATAAAAATTGACAGGAGTTTTCGACCGGCAGAAACATTACTCCGGCAGCAAAATTTCTTATATATGACTGTCACTGATTGCAACCTGCAGCTGCAGTGCCTTCGTAAAGAAGTCAGCCGGAACCAGCAGATGTCCATCGACAAGTTCTGGCACGGCATCGAGGGAAAGCGTCATTTTATAACGACTGCATATTTTACTGCCGCTCGTAACGGTAGCTACCGTTCGCTTTCCTTGTAAAAGTTCTGCACTTTTACTGTCATCATGCCAGACAACCTGATAGCCAAGGCTTTCAGCAATCACCCGCAGCGGCAGCAATAATCCCGTTTGTCGCTCTTCGATCCGGTCGCCGGTGCCCAGCACCAGTTCCCGGCCCCCGGCGACAATGACACCGGCACCCTTATGCACAAGAATATCTGCCTTGGCTGGCAGCAACAGGGCTTTGGTTGCCGTGGTCTGTCCCGGCATGCTCATCGTCATGATTTCATACCAGACAATAAGCTCTGATCCCTCTTTCACCACTGCGTCCTCCGGCAAAAGCGCCGCCGGGATTGTTACCCAGGCATCCCGGTTACTGTTTAGTACCCGCACGCTGCCATCCGCATTTTTCTCCACTGCAGCGGCTTTCATGTATTTCCCCGGACTTCCCGTC
>JBOFWE010000401.1:0-1429 GCA_051653465.1 Selenomonadaceae bacterium
GTCAGACTACTTACGTCAACCCCCAGCTTGGCTTTCTTTACCTTATTCTCCAGGTTTCCCCCACTATAAATTGGCAGTTGAGCCGATAAAGTATTCGTGTAATCCTTATCACGTTCACCCACTGAATCACCACCAACGCGATTGGCAGTTGAGTTCCACGACAAGGTAAGCCCTTTGCTGCCTTTTGCTTCTGACAACGCCCACTGCGCTGAGTCCGCATCCGCTTCCGACTGCTGGATCGAGCGATTATTTTCCAGAGCCAGTTTTACGCCCTCCTCAAGGGTCAGATTCATGCTTTCTGCTGCCAATACCGGTGAACTCGTTACGGAAAGTGCCATTATGCCGCTGAGCACCATAGCCGTTAATCTTTTATGCCAAATTGATTTTTTCACTTTTTATCCCCCTGTTTCTCTGCTCTTTATTTATTCTAAAAGGTCCGGCGAATGCCAACATAGGTGGCCCGCTCATCCCGCTTATTCAAATTGTTTGTCTGCCCGACAAGATAGGTATCCGGAGAAATTTCATATTGACCGCGCAGCTTCAGCCTAACATCGTTGGGATCATAGGCATCGAGCGATATTTGCGCCGGAGACCCCAGTTTCAGATCAACCCCAAGCCCGACCTCATTGTCGACAATTCCGGCACGATAGCCTGCCGTATCATTGCCTGAGCCCAGCTGCACATTGGTTTTGTTGCCATTGCCAATATCATCTACACCGAGCAGTAAAAACTCATTAGAATTGCCGTAAATGCGCAGATCTGCATTCGTCATATAACGATCATCCTTGCCGCTGTAAAGAAATTCTGCTCCGCCTTCCGTCCGAATTGACCCAACACGGTTCATCATATTGTCGGCCCGAGCCGTAACGGATTTTGTATTATGCAGAATCTGTTTGATATCCGCCGCTGTCTGCGGGTCGGCTATCACCGGTTCAAGGTTCGCCGCCATGTTCTCAATCCGCTGACTTGTACTGGTCAGGTTGGCTACGGCAATCCGAAGATTCGCTGCCGTCTGCCCGTCGCCGGAAAAATCACTGACCATTGTCTCGACACTGTCTGCCGCGCGGACCAGGCTCGCTGACATAATGCTGAGATTATGCACCAGTGTGCGCACATCCTGCTGATTATCAACGGCCATATGCTGCAAAGTAAGAGCCAGCTGATTCATATTTGCCGTCAGTTCCTTGACGTTAACCGCCGACTGGATCAAGGATTGCTTGACGGCATCACTGCCAAAAATCTCGTTCAGCGATTTTACCAGTTTTTGCATTTCTTCCAGTGTCATGCCGGCTTTGTTCATCATGTAGTCCATGCCACGGCCGCTCGTTCCATTGACAACCGCCCCGGGCTCGAGAAATTCTTCTGAAGACTCCGCACTTGGCAGTATGTCAATAAACTTTTCCCCCATAAGACCGTCGCTACTGATGAC
>JBOFWE010000402.1:0-1173 GCA_051653465.1 Selenomonadaceae bacterium
ATCGGATCAACTACCACTCGCTTCATTCATCATACACATCCTTTTCCGGTTCATATTCGACCGGCTTCTTTTCCGGATCGAGATCATATCTGGCCCGCTTCTTCTTCTGCACTACCGACATGGCAATATGCCCGCCAACACCGGCAACTGTACCGGCAGCAATCGCCGCCCCAATCCGGTCGACATCGCCCAGCGGTCCGTATTTTTCCATGCGATCATAAAAGGACGTATCCCCCCAGAAATGATCATTGCTACAGCCTATGCAGCCATGTCCCGACTGAATCGGATAGGACAGCCCGTTCCACCAGCGCAGATTCCCACAGGAATTATACGTTTCCGGACCACGGCAGCCGAGTTTGTACAGACACCAGCCAGCTTTGGCCCCGGCGTCATCAAATTTTTCGGCAAACATGCCCGAATCAAAAAACGGGCGTCGGTAGCAGGTGTCATGAATTCGATTGCCATAAAACTGTTTGGGCCGGCCTTCGCTGTCAAGCGGCGGCAATTTGCCAAATAAAGCATAATGCATAATAACGCCGGTCATAACCTCTGGAATCGGAGGACACCCTGGCACCTTCACGATGGGGCGCCCGCCGACGATATAGCTGACCGCGACCGATCCGGTCGGATTTGGCTTGGCGGCCTGAATACCCCCACCAGCGGCGCAGGATCCGTATTCAATAATTGCCGCGGCATTTTCAGCTACTTCCTTGATCAGCGACGTAAAGGTCCGCCCCCCCGTCATGCAGTAGATGCCATTGTCAGCGGTCGCCACTGCGCCTTCAACAGCCAGGATATACTTGCCGGCATATCGCTTCATCGTATCCTGCAGATGTGCTTCAAACGGCTCACCGGAACCCGCGCTCAGCGCATGGCTATACTCCAAGGCTATCGAATTAAGCAAAACATCCGAAGCCAACGGCGTCCCTGACCGGATAAAGGATTCATCACAGCCTGTACACTCCTGTCCATGCAACCAGATTACAACCGGCAAAGAATTTTTTTCCGCCGCTGCCACAACCTGCGACAGCATTCCCGGTCCAAGACCGAGCATGCCGGTAAGCGCCACACACGATTTGATAAAACTGCGCCGACTGATGCCTTTCCGTAAATACACTTCCCACATAGAATCCAATCTGTCCACAATATCCCTCCTCATTTAGCTGCCATTAC
>JBOFWE010000403.1:0-3462 GCA_051653465.1 Selenomonadaceae bacterium
AGAAACGTGTATTATTTCGCACGTATCGACGCCTCAACATGCATGCCAGCGTTAAAAAACAGAGACAATGCAGCCAAGATTATCAAGGTAAGTGCTCGCAGGCTAGCAGGAATCGAGCTTGGAGAGTATGCACCATATGGGGAAGAAATTATCCGTATGGCAACGGCCTACAATGCACCTGAATTGCTCAACCATTTTTGCACGACACATTGCGCGATCGGCGAGCAGAGTATGTCGAAGATTGAGTTACTCCCATGGGACCGGTTAGCGAAAAAATCATTGGCGGCACTACACAGAGTTGATTTTGTGAAATCCGTCATGATGGAGCTGGCCGCCGAGGATGGTGTTATAAAGCCGGACGATTGCGAAGTCTTATTAAAAACAATCCATGCGCTCAAAAGCATAGGCAAGGTTGGCGCAGAGATCGATCTGTTCATTAAAAAAAATTTGAAAGGATGCAGTGAATAATATGGCTGAAAATATTTCTGTAAAAAGGGCTGCTGAGATTATGGGAAAAAGCCAGCAGTTTGTGAGAATTGGTCTACAGCGTGGGTTACTTCCTTTTGGAACAGCTGTAAAAGAGAATGAGCAAGGTAAGCGAGTAAATTATTATATTTCGCCGGGACTGTTTTGTAATTATGTCGGGATTAGTAAATCTGATATATAAAAAGATAGCCCGCGCAACGGCAGGCTGAAAGGGTGAGGTTTTCCCTCACAGTTATTATCTCATGAAAGGTGGTGAAACCCCATGAATAAGAAATTCGCAATGTGTTGTGCAATCGCTAGAAAAAGTGCTGGTTTTAGCCAGGAAGCGGTAGCGGAATTGTGCGGTGTAAGTGTGAGATCCATAAGCGATTATGAAACCGGCAGAACCTCGGTACCGGATGATATCGCTGCAAAGATGGTCAAGATATACGATGCGATGTGGCTCGGATATCTGTATTTATCACTCAATTCGGCGGTTGGCCAGATGATTTTGCCAGAGGTTGAAATCAAGGAGTTGTCGTCTAGCCTTTTAAACCTTCAGGTCCACATGAAAAAGGCCCAGGATATACAGCTCGATTTTGCAGAAATTGGTAGTGACAACATCATCGAAGCGGAGGAACAGCCAATCTATGAAAGGTGTTTGAAAGTTACATCGTCGCTGATCGGCTCGGCTATATCGGTAATTGTCGCACCAAAGAAAAAATCCGCACTGGCTGCAACCAGTACGGATCTAGGACTTAAAAAAATATTATAAGCAAATTATATCATGATTGGAGGAAAAAGCAAATGAGATATGGGTATTGTCGGATGATGCGCGTATCAGAACTTAGAAAATTTATGAAACAGGGAGGCGTTATCTTATGTTTAAAGCAAAAAGCTTACTCCCATTGACCGAATACGGCTGGGAAATCGTTAGCACAGTCTTTTTGTTGGCCAGTATTGTATGTGTGGCGATGGCTTTGTAATAAAAAAGATATTTAAGGAATGGTGAAAAAGTGAATCGAAAACAATTTTCAACTACGTCTAAATACAATCTATTGCGAGAGCAGTTTGAGAAATTACCGTATAATCCATCTTCACAAGAAATATACGATGTTCTCAACAATGTCTTTGGCATGTGTGGCTTTGGCTGGAAATACCGGCTGGTGGAGCATTTTGAACGAAAAGTGTCTGGGAAAACTATGGTCTTTGCCCGGATCGACTTATACATCAACTGTTTTCATTGGAGCGATGCGATCCCCTCGATCGGCGGCATTGTTGCGAATGATAAATCCACGGACATTGTTAATCGTGCCGTAGACAATGCAATTCATGGCGCGTTGAGACGGTTGTTTTTACCCGATAGGCTTGATAAAAAAACAATTCTACGCAATATTGCTGGCAACGCCAGGCGGGTGAATTTTACAGCAGATGAAATCAAAAAAATTATTCATGAAAAATATAATGTTGATTCTTCGGACAGCTTGACCGTCGAACAGGCTGTGGAATTAAATGATCATTTTTATGATTTGCTGCTGGATGTGCTTAAGCGGGAGCACAATCTCTTAATGGCAGGGAAAAAATAAATTGCTTAATTGAATATCGGTGAGGTGATACGGTGAGTGACAATAAAAAATATTATTATCTCAAGCTCAAAGAAAATTTCTTCAACAGTGATGAATTAATGGCTCTTGAAAGTATGCCAGATGGGTATATGTATTCAAATATTCTTCTGAAACTTTATCTTCGCGGTCTAAAAAATAATGGAAAATTGATGGTTAATGAGCGGATTCCCTATAACAGTAAAATGTTGTCAGATGTAACGCGCCATCCTGTTGCCGTCGTAGAAAAAGCTATTCAGACATTCGCTAGTCTCGGTTTAATCGAAATACTGGAAAATGGTGCAATTTACCTTTTAGACATACAAAATTTTATTGGTGAAAGCAGTACGGAAGCTGATCGCAAACGGCTTTACCGGAGCAAAATAGAATCTGAAAAGAAATTATTAACCGGACAAATGTCCGGACAAAATAATGTCGATTGTCCGGACAAAAATCCACCAGAGATTAGAGATAAGAGTATAGATATATCTACTACTACTACTAGCGCGAGCGTGACAGAAATCTACCGCTCATACTCTGACAACATCCATCCCATCTCTGGGCAGATTGAAGCGGATCGACTGGCGGAGCTCACAGAAAAACACGGCGGCACTTGGGTGCTGGATGCTATACAAAGAGCGGTTATCAGAAATAAGCGCAGCCTTGGGTACATCGAAGGAATTCTCAAGGGCTGGGATACAAACGGATTTGACGACGGGGAGGCAAGTAAAAATGGACAACGATCTGCAGGCAATCACAAGCCGTATCATGCAAAAGGCAAAAAGTCAGAAACCGACTGGTCCAAAGAAACCGGAGGCTGGTAAGCTCACGGCGGAGGAACTTGAAAAGGCTGGTATCTTCAAACGGTTTCAGACAGTGACCTTCGACAGCATCGAGCAACGCGGCTTGCCACGGGATGAAGAATTACGGCACAACTACGGTATGGTAAAAACCTATGCGGCGTCGCTGGATGAAAATATTGCAAACGGAACAGGACTTCTTTTAGCCGGCAACTTCGGGACCTTGAAAAGCTCGATGGCGGTCGCAGTGCTCCGGTACCATCTGGAACAGGGAAAAGCCGGGCTATTCGTGCCGATGTGCTCCCTAATCGACAACCTCTTTACGATGCAAAAGCTGAATAAAGAAGAATGGGCCAAATACGAGTTCAAAATCCGCAATACACCGCTGCTGGTGCTGGATGATCTCGGGAGTGAGAACACGGATCAAGGATGGATACTCGCCAAGGTAGACAGCATTATCACGGAGCGATACAACAAGATGCGGCCGATCATCATCACAACGAACCTCGGCAAAAAGGATCTGGCCGGAACATATTCGGGCCGGGTGATGGATCGATTAAAAAACACATCGCATTATCTCGCATTTACAGGCGAGT
>JBOFWE010000404.1:0-1620 GCA_051653465.1 Selenomonadaceae bacterium
TAATAAAGAGACTGTCAGGATATTGTTCCATCGTCCTTCGCACAAAAGCAGTTACGATCTTATCCATATACCAGTAATGTCCCAGTTCCTTGACCAGCTCTTCCCTGTCCACCGCTTCCACCGGCAAAGCGGCCAGCTCTTTATCAACATCGAAGCCTTCGCGCGCCAGATCGAGGTTATAGGGCGGGTGGTTGGAACTCGTCATAATCAGATGGACGGTAGGCTCTTCCTGACTCAAATGATCACTCAGCGCGGCAAATAAATATTCATCCTTCGTTCCCCATATATTCTGTTTCGGGGCATCATAATCAGCACAGCCAAAAAAACGGTCAAAGCCCTGTGCTAAAGTGAAGTCCTTTACCCTGTCCCAGGACGGAAAGCCGGCATACCAAAAATCGACCTTATAGCCCAATCGGTGAAATTGCGGGGCCATAGCCGTCAGATAGATTTCCTTGAAGGTTCTTGGCTGGTAGTTGACATAAATATTCACATCAGACAAGCCTGTAACCATTCCGGTAATTGCCGTCGAGGTAAAATCCCCATTCGGCATAAACGCCCTCGTATAAAAGGCCTGGTCTTCCGCAATAAGACCTTTTATCCCATCCGCAACATGCAGATCCTTGTATTTTTCCAGCATCGGCCATTGCGCCCAGGACTCGCCTAAAACAATAAATATATGCCGCGGTTTCTTTAATCGTTCGCCCTGTGCCGTTCGCTGCAGATAAGGCGTAAGTTCATCGCTTGTCAGCTCTGTATGCCCAGCGATTTTGTGACTGTACTCCTGTATTTTCTGCTTGTCAATCCCGCTAAGGTCACCGGCAGCCATTCGTTTACTCGAGGAATACCCCCGGTATACCGCCTGAAAATCATCAAGAATCGCCTCATTTAAAAAACCATCTTTGGTAATACCTGCATTTTCCCAGTTAATTGAATTCGTATAATTAAAGCTGCCGCCAAAACGCATAAACAGCATAAACATTGGCAACAAAAAAATAATACTGCCTTCAAGCAGATATTTTCCGGCAGGATGCGCCATTTCGGGAAAATCCAGCAATTTTGTCTTAATCACCAGCCGCTTAAACAGCTTGTAAAAAAGAAGTGTCAGCCCCAATGCCAGTAAAAATCTTAGCGGAAGATTATACTGTTCAATCATGGTGATAAACAGGGCGTACAGATCATCCTGCAGGCCATGCATAATCTGCTGATTAAAAGTCATCCTAAACTCCCGGTAATATGGAAACCGGGCTTGAAATAATACTGACAAAAAAAGCAGCGCTGTGCCAGCAAAAAAATTCCGCACACAATCCATATCCCATTTTGGAAAGAAAACATTAACAACCGTGGCCAGCAAGAACATCGGCAGGACTATAATTCCTGCTGACTTTAAACTGATCCTGAATCCCGTCCATAAAGCCAGCGCAATATCGCCGGCACCTGTATCCCCAGCCATAAAGTCCCGCATATAATATATAAAATATATTCGGTACAAACAGAGCACGCCGAGGAAAAACAGATACGCCTTAGCATCTTTTTGCAGGTTTTTAAAAAATTTATTAAATCGCATATATCTATATACTCCCAAATTCACAATAACTGCTGTAGTTTATCGATCACCCGCTG
>JBOFWE010000405.1:0-1818 GCA_051653465.1 Selenomonadaceae bacterium
TGAGAGCGAGAGTGCTTTTGTGCCGCAGACGGCAAAGCATCGCCTGGAAAACCCGGGAAAGATTCCACTGGAAATCATTGAGATTCAAAATGGCAGCTATATCGGCGAGGATGATATGGTGTGGTTTAAGGAAAAATAGTGGATAAAGATGTACTTATTTAAACGATAGCAAGGGGCATTGACAGTACTACTGTCAATGCCCCTTGCTATCGTTATATGGAATTGTTCTCTAAGGCTTCTTCCGAAGAAACGGTGTTATCCTTTGTTGATGCATTGGGGTTAAAGAGGTGACGCAGGCTGGAAATTTGTTCTTCAGGAACGAGGTCGGGAAGATTTGTGACCCAATGCAGCAGGTTTTCAGCCTTTAATACTGGACAACGGGGATCTTCGCCTACGATCATAGCTTTCTCGTTGGCGATAGCGACTACTATGTGTATAGGAATATCGGAAAAACCTTTTTTCTTAAGGAAGGATTGCAGGACCATTTTATGCCGTTCAGACTGGGCTATCGGGCTGTTGCAGCCTTCTTTTTTGCCGAATTTTTCCTGAGCCCACCCATTGGGATGAACATAGATGGTTCCACCAAAATTTTTGGTTTCTACCAGGGCAATACCACAAGGCCCGATAATGATGTGGTCGTTTTCGGCTTTCAGCCCGTTGGAACGGATGATGACATTATGCAGGACCGTATATTCAGTCGGTAAAAAAGAAAGATGGAAGGCCGTCTGCTTTTCCCCCTCTTTGCCAGCGGCAATAATAGCTTCGCGATTTGCCTGCTGTTGTTTTTTTTGTTTTTTCTTTTTCTGGAACAGCAGGATAAAGAGATTGGCTGTGCCGAGCAAAAAAACCCCACCGGCAATTTTATAAAATAAGTTGGTTACACTGTCATGATTTACGGGTGGATTACTTTTGGGGGGGGCAGTGTTATTATTGTCCGCTTTTTTTTGCTGGTTGTCGGGACTTTTTTTGTTAGTGGGGGCCTTTCCTTGCTGCTCGGCAGCGGGTGGGGCCGCTGTGTTGGCTGAACAGTAAGTTGTCATGAAAAAACAAGTAAAGAGAGCGAGAATTATTGCGAGTAAAAACTTTTTAGCCAAATGAAATGCACCTTACCTTTGTAATTGAAGTTATTATATGAAATGCAGACTTTCGTTAAAAATTATTCAGGTCGTTATCGAGCGAATGCATGCTGCTGTCATCAAAGAAGGAGTTATCCGTGCCACTGTCAGCGATAAAGTCATCACAGTGCGTGGATTCGGGATTAGCAATGCCTAAGCCATGGTCAATTCCATGATAGGATTCATCAACGACAAGATCTATTCCTGGATGCGTGTAGGGATTCGAAAGGTCCATATCCGCGGAATTTATTGCCGGATCTTGGAAGAGGATTTCATCGGGAAGCGATTGGTCCAACACAGTTTGTTCAAACAGCGGCGATGGGTCAGCGAAAGAAATAGAATCTTCATCAGTGAGCGGATCGAAAGGCACAGATGGTGACGAGAATAATGAAGTGAAAAAATTTTGTAGTTTTTCGAAAATAAACATAAAGTGCAGTCCTTTCGTTACATGGAATTTCCTTAAAATATATTCGCTTTAATATAAGGAGATTCCTTTAAGGATAAGGGGAATCGCTGTTTTTTATTGTTGAAGTTTAGCTTGTTGCGCTGAGTTTTTTTCGTAATCAAATAAAGACGGGATCGCAATTGCGATCCCGTCTTTATTTTTATAGCATAGCCGAAGCTTTGCGAACGACTTCGTATTCGTGATCTTTTGTTTCGACGAAACCGTTGATATGCGATTTCTTCATAAATGCGTATTGTG
>JBOFWE010000406.1:0-17191 GCA_051653465.1 Selenomonadaceae bacterium
AGCTTTCACTCCAGTGACATTCTTGCAGATTTACTCCCTGTTACAGTGGCGGGACCGCGTTGGTTTTTCACCAAGCTTTCCTATTAAGTCCTAAGACACCTGATCTCTTTCTATATTTTCTTTTCTTGCTTCCTGGCACAAATAAAAAATGGGCTTTTCTGCGCAGAGAAAAGCCCATCCAATAACAGCATGAACCAATCCCCTCCCCATCGCTCGCAGGTCAAACGGTGATCATCCATCAGGCAGTTCTCCTGGCTCCAGTTCATCGCTTATCTGCGCCTTCCCAGAGCTTTCACTCCAGTGACATTCTTGCAGATTTACTCCCTGTTACAGTGGCGGGACCGCGTTGGTTTTTCACCAAGCTTTCCTATTAAGTCCTAAGACACCTGATCTAATCGCTATAAATTTTTATCTTGTGATCACTTTCACAAAAGTTCACTCGTTCATCATAAAATAAATAATATATATTGTCAAGTTATGCGGTAGCTATTATCCTAACAATTGTGACCGTGCAATGTCCCACATTTATGACCCTTTTATTGTATTGTTGCCAAAAAATTTTTCAGCAGCTGGCGACCAGCCGGCGTCAAAATCGATTCGGGATGAAACTGCACACCCTCGAGTTTATACTGCCGATGACGCAGGCCCATGATCATACCATCTTCCAGTTGTGAGGTTATTTCAAAGCACTCGGGAAGCGATTCACGCTCCACGATCAACGAGTGATACCGCCCAACCTGCATTGGATTTTCAATCCCCTGATAAAGGCCCGTGCCGTCATGCTCGAGCCTGGATGTTTTGCCATGAATAGGCTCCGGGGCGCGGACAACCCGCCCGCCAAAAACCTCCCCAATTGCCTGATGCCCGAGACAGATGCCAAGAATCGGCAATTGTCCGGCAAAATACCGGACCAATTCCTTGGTAATACCGGCCTCATCCGGTCGACCGGGGCCCGGCGAAATCACTATGGCCTCATAGTTTTTCGCCTCGATTTGTGCCAATGTCCGCTTGTCGTTACGAACTACCTCAACTTCAGCACCCAGTTCGGCCAGAAGCTGATAGACATTATAGGTAAACGAATCATAATTATCAATCAATAAAATCATTGTTTTCGACCTCCTCGACAACCTGGAACAGGGCTCCTGCCTTTTGCAAAATTTCCCGATATTCGCGGTCAGCGACTGAATCGGCTACAATGCCGGCCCCGGCACGAATGACAGCTTGCCCCGCTTCCAGCCGTATCGTCCGGATCGTAATGCACATGTCCATATTCCCGTTAAAGTCCAGATAGCCGACTGTCCCGCCGTAAGCCTCGCGTTTCTTTTCTTCAAGCGCTTCAATAATTTCCATGGCCCGGATTTTCGGAGCCCCGCTTAAAGTCCCTGCGGGAAAACAGGCTTTCAGCACATCGAGGGCACCATAATCCGGACGAACCCGCCCGCAGACCTCCGATACCATATGCATAATATGAGAAAATTTTTCCACCTGCATCAGCTTATGGACCACAACCGATCCTGGGCAGCTGATCCGCCCCAGGTCATTGCGGCTCAAATCCACCAGCATCGCATGTTCGGCACATTCCTTGCCATCTTGGCAGAGCTCTTCGGCCAGATGTTGATCCTCGGTTGCTGTTTTCCCTCGCGGACGTGATCCGGCAATCGGATACGTATACACCTTGTCTGCGTCGAGTTTTACCAGCATTTCCGGGGAGGCCCCAATCAGCTGTTTCGCACCAAAATTCAGATAGAACATATAGGCCGACGGATTCACCTGGCGCAGCCGGCGATAAAAGCGGAATGGTGGCTGCGCCACCGAAGCTTCAAACTGCTCAGACAATACGATCTGAAAGGCATCTCCGGCCGCAATATGTTCCTTGGCTTTTGTGATCATCGTCAAAAATTCCGGCCGCATCTTCCCATACCGGGCAGAAAAATCTAGTTTTCCCTGCCCGGTTCCAGTCAATACCTGCGCTTTTGATACCTGCTGGTTGAGCCGCTGCCGGGATGCCTGCAGTTTAGCCATCGCCGTTATATAGACAGCCGCCGCATCCTGCCCTGGCTTCACCTCAGCCAGATAAACCAGTTTTGAGGTGTTCTTAAAATGATCCATCACCAACATCTCGCGGCAGATCATAAACTGTCCTAGCAGCTGATCGGCAGCGACAGCCAGCCCGCGAATACGGTCAAAAGTCGTTACCACTTCATAATTAAAGTAGCCCACAACCCCGCCATTTAACAGTGGCAGTGCTCCCGCTCGGGCAGCACTTTCAAAGCGGGCCAGATACTCTTTTAGGACTGCAACGGGTTCACCTTCAAGAATTTCCGTACTGCCGGCTGAAACAATCCTGGTATGATCCTTAAAAACAGCAAGCTGCGCCAATGGCTCGACGCCAATAAAGGAAAAGCGGCCAAAGCGTTCGTTGACATCCGCACTCTCCAGAATAAATCCCTGCTCTTCGCCGACAAGCTTGTAATACACCGACACTGGAGTTTCCATATCGGTAGAGATTTCAGCCGTGAGGGCAATGATATTTTGCCGCTGTGCCAGCTCGCAAAATTCCTCACTTGACAGGTTTAACTGCATTTAAATCACCCTTTCATCAAGTGCCTGACGAATATCGCCAATCAGCTGCGCCGCCCCCGGCAGATCATTTTCCATCAACCGCCGCACGACTGCACTGCCGACGATAACCGCATCGGCCTCACGCGAAGCTTCCAAGGCCGCTGCCGGGGATCCGATACCAAAGCCTACTGCCAGCGGAATATCCGTCTGCTGACGGACCAGGGCCGCCACTTCATTGATCGGCGAATAATCGATTTCACGTACACCTGTTACCCCATTGACCGAGACGCAGTAAATAAAGCCCGTAGCACTTGAACACGTCTGTGTAATTCGCGCTGCAATCGTGTTTGGCGTAACAAACTCGATCAGGTGCAGATCATTCGTCCGGCAGATTGCCGCCATTGCAGCAGCTTCCTCATGTGGCAGATCGGGAATGATCAGCCCATCAAGTCCGGCTGACTTAAAATCAATAACAAATTTCTCTAATCCGTAATGAAGCATCGTATTGATATAGCCCATGCCAAGCAACGGAATCTGGGAAAAACGCCGTATTTCTTTGATAATTTGTAAGACCTTATGCGTTGTCATGCCATTTTTCAAGGCCGTTACGCCAGCAGCCTGGATCACCGGGCCATCCGCCAAGGGGTCAGAAAATGGCAGGCCCAGTTCAATGACATCTGCGCCAGCTTTTTCAGCGGCCCGTACTGCCTCTATCGTCGCCTCAAGATCCGGTGCTCCGGCCATAATATAGATAAACAATCCCTTTTTACCGGCTTTTTTCAATTTTGCCAGTGTTTCGCTTAAACGTGTCATTCTATTTCCTCCCCCAGTCTTTTTGCCACCATCTGAACATCCTTATCCCCACGGCCGGAAAGGCAGACAACAACCACTTCCTCCGCCTTTGTCTCCGGCATCAATTTTTCAAGATAGGCAATGGCATGCGAGCTTTCCATTGCCGGGATAATCCCCTCGATGCGTGTGAGCCGCTGAAAGGCCGCCAGAGCCTCCTCATCATTCACTGCCACATAACGGGCAATGCCCTTGTCCTTGAAATAGGCATGCTCCGGACCGACCCCCGGATAATCCAGTCCGGCCGAAATCGAATACGCTTCGACTACCTGCCCATCGTCATCCTGCAGCAGATAACTGCGGGCGCCATGCAAGACACCCGGGCTCCCCTGGGTCAGTGTTTTTGCATGATCGCCATTTGCATCTCCGCGGCCGGCTGCCTCGACACCGATCTTTTGGATCTGCTTATCTCCCCGGAAATCGTAAAAAGTTCCCATTGCATTACTGCCTCCGCCGACACAGGCCACCAGATAATCGATGCGCCCACCCGTCATTTTTTTGCTCTGATCCCTGATCTCACGGCCGATTATCGCCTGAAAATCACGAACCATTGTCGGATAAGGATGCGGGCCTGCTACTGTGCCGATAATATAATGGGTATCCGTAATATTAGTCGCCCAATAGCGGATAGCCTCACTGGTCGCATCCTTCAGCGCTGCGGTGCCACTGGTTACCGGGATCACCTTTGCTCCCAGCATTTTCATGCGAAATACATTGAGTTTTTGGCGTTCCATGTCCATAGCGCCCATAAAGATATGACACTCCATATCAAACAGCGCCGCGACTGTCGCGCAGGCCACACCATGCTGGCCGGCGCCAGTTTCCGCCACAATGCGCTTTTTCCCCATATATTTTGCCAAAATCGCCTGTCCCAGGGCGTTGTTTATCTTATGCGCACCGGTGTGTAAAAGATCTTCCCGCTTTAAATAAATCTTTGCCTTGCCATAATGTTTGGTCAGTTTTTCCGCATAATAAAGCATCGTCGGGCGTCCAGCATATTGCGTAAAAAAGCGGCTAACCTCTGCCTGGAATCCCGGGTCTTCCTTATATTTATCATAGGCTTCGCAAAGCTCCAGTAATACCGGCATAACGGTTTCCGGCACATACTGCCCGCCATAATCGCCAAAACGTCCCACTTTGTTCTCTGTCATTTCCAATTCCTCCAACTCATATTTTCTCTGTATCAGGCAAGAGCCTGGGCTAATTCTTTTGTCTTTTCCCCGGGAGAATCCGCCCGGACAAGGCCCTCCCCGACCAGGGCTCCCCGCACCCCGGCGGCCTGCAAGCATGCAACATCTGCCGCGCTGTGGATGCCGCTTTCACTGATTAAAATCCTGTCACCCGTGCATCCAGGTAAAAGATCGAGGGTATGCTGTATATCCGTGCTGAAATTCTGCAAATTACGGTTGTTAATACCGATAAATTCTGCCGGAGTCGCCTCGGCAACAAGGATATCACGTTCATCATGCACCTCAATCAATGCATCAAGCCCAAGTTCCCAGGCTGTATACAGATATTCCTTCAGCTGCGACGGTTCCAGTATCCGGGCAATGAGCAGCACTGCATCAGCCCCCAGTGCCCGGGCTTGATAGATCTGATACGGATCTATGATAAAGTCCTTGCGTAAAATCGGCAGATCAACCGCCGCGCGCACCGCTGCAATATCCTCATTTTTCCCCAGAAAATGCGGATCGGTATGCACCGACAGTACGCTTGCACCATTGGCTTCATAGATTTTTGCCAGCTCTGTCACCGTATGCCTTGTGCACAGTCGGCCCTTGGCCGGTGACTGCAATTTGCATTCGGCAATCAGGCTCCAGGGCTGCGGCCGCAGCCGCCGCGCCATGCGAAATCCTCCGGGTCGAATATCTGCCTTAAGCTGCAACAGGGGCTGCCGGCGTTTTTCTTCGGCAACGATCTCTTTTTTTCGCCGCACAATTTCTTCAAGTATATTTTTCATCATCCAGCCTCCGCTCGGCCCTGCGGGCCGCTTCCATAAACCGCTTTATTTTAATCCATGATTTTTCTCCGTTTTCTTCCACGCCACCGGAAACATCGACCCCCATCGGGTGAAAGAGTTCTATCCCCGCCGAAACGTTTTCCGCGGTCAGCCCCCCGGCAAGAATAACCGGGCGCTTCAGCGCACGGACCGTCGCTGCCGCCTGCTCCCAGAAAAAGGTCTTGCCCGTACCGCCTTCCTGTCCGGGAAGGAAACTGTCAAGCAGAATCATCTCGGCCGGATAGCTTTCGGCTGCTAACGGCTGAAAATCCTCACCCACGCGGAAGGCCTTAATCACAGGGTAGGCAATCTGCTGGCGGTACGAGACCGTTTCATGTCCATGCAGCTGCACAAAGTCAAGTCCGCAGGCCGCAGCAATCGCATTGACTTTGGCTGGTTCCTCATCAACAAAAACACCTATTTTTTTTACCCGGTTCACACTCCGGCAGATTTTTGCCGCTGCCGCAGGCTCTATACGACGGCGCGATGGTGCAAAAACAAACCCGATAAAATCCGCGCCGGCTTCGCTGGCCATTTTGGCTGCCGCTGCTGTCTTTATGCCGCAAATCTTGACGATCATAAAGCTGCCGCCAAATTGCTGTTGCTAAAGGCAATCAGTTCGTCGAGCTTTTGCTGTGCCCGCCCACTGTCAACGACCTCTGCCGCCAATAAAAGTCCCGCTTCCAGGGAAGAAACGCGCCCCGCAATATAGAGCCCGGCAGCCGCATTGAGCAGCACAACATCGCGTTTTGGTCCTTGGCTGCCCGCGAGCACGGCCCGCAGAATTCCGGCATTTTCCGCCGGTGTGCCGCCGGCATAATCAGTCAGTGTACCGCCGGCAAAGCCGTAGGCTTGAGGATCTATTTCATAGGATTTGATGCAGCCCTCACGAAGCTCACTGACCTTGGTCTTCGCCTGCGTTGAAATCTCATCCATGCCGTCGTTGCTGTGCACGACCATTGCCTGCCTGACCCCGACTTCCTTTAACACCGCTGCCACCTTTTCCGTCAAAGCCCCGTCATACACACCGACAAGCTGATAGTCAAGCCGGGCCGGATTTATGATCGGTCCCAGCAGATTGAATACCGTACGATATCCCAGCTCTTTTCGCGGCTTTGCCACAAAACGCATCGCCTTATTCAGTGCCGGGGCAAACAAAAAGCCAATGCCAACCGTTTCAATTTCTTCACTGACCCGCTCTGCCGGCAGATCCACATTGACCCCGAGCGCCGCCAGAACATCCGCGCTGCCACAGGAACTCGATACACTGCGATTGCCATGCTTGGCAACCTGCAGTCCGGCTCCGGCAAGCACAAAGGCCACTGCGGTTGAAATATTAAAGGTGTTTTTTGTATCCCCGCCAGTACCGCAGTTGCAGATTACCGGACGGCTGTGCCGGACCCGATCTGCCTGGCCAATCAAAGTCCGGGCAAAACCGGCAATCTCCTCGACTTTTTCCCCTTTTATCTTGAGCGCTGTCAAAAAAGCCCCAATCTGTGCCTCGGTAGCCTGTCCGTCAAGAATCACCTGCATCGCCGCTGCCGCATCTGTCTGCGACAAATTACCGCCTGCTACCACCTGATCCAGATATGCCTTTATCATGAGATTCACTCCGTTTCTTTTTATCTTATTTTCGGCAAAAAAATAAACCATTTCGCCCCTTAAATGCACACCAGGCATTTAAGGGGCGAAATGGTTTTCCGCTGTACCACCCTAATTCAAGCTGCTTATTTAACATAAAAAAAATCCACTTCATCCACACAAGGGACGAAATGGTTTCGCTCTGCCACCCTAAATAAGCAACTTCTCGTTTCAGATACGGGACAATACAATCATCCGATATCCTAGCCCGCTAACGGAGGCAACCGTTCCAGCCTACTTGAAATCTTTCGGTGGACTCTCGCGGGACCATTCGATACGCTCTTTTGGCTGACCATCACACCTCCGATTTCTCGGTCATCAGCTCGCTGAACAAAAGGCTGCATATGTACTATTTCCCGGTCGTTGATTTGTTTCTGTAATTCAACTTTTAATACGATTATAATATAATACCGTCAGTCTCTTGTCAATAGCTAAAAGTGTAATATTTTTATATTTTTTTAATGATTTTCATCATTTTTGTAACAAAATAAAGTATATGTTTTTTGTAAAACCCCGCCCGTCCCACGTACCAAGCAAAGCCAGTAAGTAACCCAACATCCTATTTTTCGCAAAACAGCCCGGACCTTTAAAAGGGCCGGGCTGTTTTCGCTTCTGTCTCAGGCCAGGCCAACGTACAGTTTGACCTCGATACCATCACAGTCAAAATCAATGACAATTGCCTGCGGCACCGGCAATGTGGCCATGCCGCCCGTACCCATCATCAGTGTTGGCGGAGAAATATCGAGCCCGCCGATATCCGCCTTACTGAACTGCGTACAGGCATTGGCACACACCATATTCGCCATCTCGGAAATAGCACTTTGCGCCAAAGAATCAAGCTCACTGACTTCCATTCCCATCATCATCTTGGAGGCAAATCTCTTGGCATCTTCAAAACTCATGCCGAGCAGCAGCACCCCTTTTATCGAACCGACCACCGCCACGTTGAGCAAGATGCCATCATAGGCAAGGGTCGATCCGGCCAAAGACACTTTTTTCTTCGTCACCTGGGAAAAGCCGAGCAACGGCAAAACTTCCGTGAAGGAAGCTAAAATGGGATTAATCGCATTTACATCCATAATGTCGACCCCTTTTTAAATCCGATACCCAGGAATATTTCACCATATTGCGTCCGGGCCAGAGATTTTTGAATCTTAACCCGCGGGCTCACGAGCTCGGCGGAGTTACCATGAAACATACTTGGCGGCGAAACGCGCAGCCCAAGCGATTTTTCCCGTTTATTGAGCATCGAGCAGGCAATCCCCCCGACAATATTTGCCAGTTCAGCCACCATAGCCAGCACTTCTTCCCTGTCTTTTGCCGGCCGGCGCAAAAGCGTCTCGGCAATTTTTTCCGCATCTTCAAAGGCCAAGTCCATAATCATTGTCCCGGTATACTGGCCAATAATGCCGATAACCGTCGTCACCCCTTTGGAACGATATGGCTCTTCAATAGCTGCATCTTCAATAAACTCAACAGGTGTCTTGGCCATCCGCGTCAGATTCTGCGCGAGTGCTTCCTTAAAGGTCTCCAGCCCCCGGTCCATTAGTTCCTGAAACAAGGTGTCCGGTGACAGGACTTTTTCGATAATGGCGAACAGCGTTTCTGCCTCGAGCGGTTTTTGTACATAGCCGGAAACGCCAATACGCTTGGCTTCCATCTCGGTTTCTTCATCCTTCATTGAACTCGACAGGATGATCTTCGCCTTGGGATCATGGCGCAATAGGGCCCGGCTGACCTCAAAGCCGTCATGTTCCGGCATCGCAATATCCATGGTCACAATATCCGGTTGAACCTCTTCATAGGTCTTTAATGCACTTTCCAAAGAATCCGCCTCACCAGCAATTTCAAAGCCACCCTCAGTCAGAGTCTCCGCAATCAGTGTCCGGGAAAACGGTGAATCATCAACAATCATTACCTTTACAGCCATAAAATCCACTCCTTCAATTGTTTTGAACTCAGACGGATTCCAGCATTTCATCAGATCAGCTGCAGGCCGGCCAAAACAAAAAAGCAGACAGCGCCTTCGCGCCACCTGCTTTTCAAAATTCATTCTCTGTATCGCCAATCGTGCGTATAAGAAGACTCTAAGCAGGCTGCTTTTTTAAGTTCAGATAAAACCGCGTACCCTACTGTTGCCCTTGACGACATACCGTAATTTTCTATTATTTTAACACAAATCCGGGCCTTTGTCAATGAAGCGAGCTGCCACAAACCCTTTATTTACCAGCATTCATGCGGTTGATCGCGCTGATCAGTGCCTTGACGGAAGCCGTTATGATATCCGTATCAAGCCCTGCACCCCAGCTTATCCTGCCGTCATTGCCGGTAATTCCGATATACGCAATTGCCCGGGAAGTAGAGCCGATTTCAAGCGCATGCTCACTGTAGGTCAGATTGCTGTATTCAATCTGCAGATTTGTCTGGATTGCATTGCTGACAGCATCGAGGCGTCCATTACCACGTCCGCTGAAAACACATTCCCGCCCATTGACCTCAAGATGAACATCTCCCGTGCGGGTGCCATCCGGCTCCTTCTTCAGCAGAAAATCAATCAGCCGGATAGGCGTTTCAACGTTGACGTATTCATTTTGAAAAATCTGATAGATTTCTTCCGGCATAATTTCTTTGTGCTTGTGATCAGACACGCCTTTAACGCAGTAGCCAAAATCCTCGCGCATTTTTTTCGGCATATCAAGACCGTATTTTTGTTCCATAATATAAGCCACTCCGCCCTTGCCGGACTGACTGTTGATGCGAATGACATCGCCGTCATATTCGCGGCCGACATCCTGCGGATCTATCGGCAGGTATGGCACCGTCCAACGTTCTTCGCCCTTTTCCTCACGCCATTTCATCCCTTTGGCAATCGCATCCTGATGTGACCCGGAGAAAGCGGCAAATACAAGCTGCCCGGCATATGGCTGACGGTCATAAACCGACATCCGCGTAACGCGTTCATACATTTCAATAATTTCGGGCATATGGGAAAAATCGAGTTTCGGGTCAACGCCAAGGGAGAACATATTCATGGCAATTGTCACAATATCAGCATTTCCGGTACGTTCACCGTTGCCAAATAAGGTGCCCTCGATCCGGTCAGCGCCGGCCAGCAGCCCCATTTCAGAATCAGCCACACCACAGCCACGGTCATTATGCGGATGAAGCGAAATCTCGACATTTTCGCGGTATTTCATATTTTGGGACATATAAGCAATTTGGGCAGCATAGATATGCGGCATCGACATTTCCACCGTGACCGGCAGATTGATAATTGCCTTGCGAGCGGCAGTCGGCTGCCAGACATCAAGGACGGCATTGCAAACTTCAAGCGCATATTCGACCTCGGTGCCGGTGAAGCTCTCCGGGGAATACTCAAAGCGGTACGACGCCCCGGCTTTTTCCGTAAGTTCCTTTAAGAGCTTGGCCCCGTCGATGGCGATCTGCTTAATTTCCGCTTTTGATTTTCTGAACACCTGCTCTCGTTGCGCAATCGAAGTCGAGTTATAGACATGAACAATCGCCTTCTTTACCCCCTCAAGGGCCGCAAATGTCTTTTTTATGATATGTTCCCTGGCCTGCGTCAGCACCTGCACCGTGACATCTTCCGGTATCAGATCCTCTTCCACGAGGCGGCGCAAAAATTCATATTCCGTCTCCGAAGCCGCCGGAAAGCCGACCTCTATTTCCTTAAAGCCGATTTTCACAAGCATTTTAAAGAATTCTATTTTTTCTTCAAGGCTCATCGGAATGATCAGGGACTGGTTGCCATCACGAAGGTCAACGCTGCACCAAACCGGAGCTTGTTCGGGATACTCTTTCCTCGTCCAGCTCATATCCACGACCGGCGGCATAAAATAGCCTTTTTTGTATTTTTTATAATTCATCATCTGCTATCGCTCCCTTGTGTTTTCTCTTAAAAAAGGTAAAAATAAAAAGCCCTCATCTCCAAAGAGACGAAAGCCTTTGCTCACGTGTTACCACTCTACTTCACAGCTATGCTGTGCACTTTGCCAGATACGGACTTATGCAGCCTTATATCCTCCTGTTTTAACGGCCAGGCCCCGGCACCGCCTACTCTTTGCATTTCAGCGTGCTGCTTCAAGGTGAGTTCAAATCCACTTTGCTCCCGCTTTTCACCAACCAGCGGGTCTCTGCCAGCATCCTGTATTTTACTATTCCTCTGCAACGCATTTCTCATATATCTTTTACAGATTAACATAAGTAAACACTTTTTGCAAGCTTTTTATTTTATATTTCATCAATTGTAAACAAACATATTTTTCATTCTTCTTCAAAAGGACAGTTCATTATAATATAAGCCATAAAAAAGGCAGAGCTCTCGCTCCGCCTTTTTTATGGCTTATATTACTTCTCAACGCCTTTGGCCGCCTTAGCAGCTTCTCGGGCGGCTTTTTCCGCCAGCAACTGCTGTTTTTTCTTCGCCTTATGTTCCTCATAGCGGCGTTTCCCCTCGCCAAAAGCTGCCTTCACTTCTTCCGTGTCCAGCACCAGTGCCGGTACTGTCTTTGGTTTAGCATTGCGATCGAGTGCAACCATCGTAAAGTAAGCGGAAAGCGCCCGCTGGGGTTTGCCCTCGTGCTCGAGATCCTCCACTTCGACATTGACCGCAATTTCCATCGAGCTGTGACCCACGAAGACGATATCCGCCGTGCAGACCACAAGATCCCCGATCAAAATCGGCAGATGAAATTCCAGTTCATCCACCCGGGCTGTAACGACATTCGACCTGGCATAACGCCGGGCGGCAGCATAAGCAGCCGAATCCATCATCTTCATGATTTCTCCGCCATGGACATTTCCGGCCACATTGGCCTGACTTGGCATCATGACCTCACTGATTATAATTCGATTTTCTCCTGCTCTGCAACTCATATTTACCCTCCTAAAAGACCGTATCCGGCCTATCTTTAACTTTATCTATTTTGGCTATATTGTACCATGGTTTATCGATACGAAACAATAGCCACCTTCACTGTCCGCTATGCAGAAAAAAAGCCCCCGCAGGGGCTTTTTTTACTGTGCTGTAAAGGTAAGCTCGTCGCCGACGATACCGATCTGTACCGTATCGCCTTCCTTGATCTCCCCTTTGATAATCTCCTTGCTCAGTGCCGTTTCAACCGTATGAGCCAGTAGCCGGCGCAACGGACGTGCTCCGTAATTAGGATCAAACCCTTGCGAGGAAAGCAATTCGAGTACCTCATCGGTCCAGGTAAGGCTGATTTTCACCTGCCGGCGCAAACGTTCATCCAAAGCTGTCAGCAGGATGCCAGCAATCTGCTTAACCTGCTGGCGGTCAAGTCCCTTAAAGACAATGATATCATCGAGGCGATTTAAAAATTCAGGGCGGAAGTAATTTTTCAAAATTTCCCGCACAGCGGTTTCCGCCTGCGAAAAATCTGCCGCATTTAAAATCTCATGGGAACCAAGATTCGAGGTCATAATGATGACCGTATTCTTGAAGCTGACCACGCGCCCTTTACCGTCCGTCAGCCGCCCATCATCGAGAATCTGCAGCAACACGTTAAATACATCCTGATGTGCTTTTTCGACTTCATCGAGCAAGATAACACTATAGGGGCGGCGGCGCACGGCCTCCGTCAGTTGACCACCCTCATCGTAGCCGACATAGCCCGGAGGCGCTCCGATCAGGCGTGAAACTGCATGTTTTTCCATATATTCGCTCATGTCCAGGCGAATGATGTTGCGCTCGTCATCAAACAAAACCTCGGCCAATGTCTTGGCAAGCTCCGTCTTGCCGACACCCGTCGGTCCAAGAAATACAAACGATCCGATCGGGCGATTCGGATCCTTTATGCCAGCCCTGGCCCGGATAATCGCTTCGCTGACAACACGAACGGCTTCATCCTGCCCGACCACCCGCTGATGCAGTACATCCTCAAGGTGTACGAGTTTTTCCCGCTCGCCGGTCATCATTTTTGCAACCGGGATCCCCGTCCAGCGGCTGACAACCCGTGCGATATCTTCTTCTCCGACTTCTTCTTTAAGCATCTGTGATTCTTTAGCCTGCGCTGCCACAGCCGCCTCAGATTCGACCAGTTGCTTTTCAAGTTCCGGCAGCCGGCCGTACTTGATTTCAGACAAACGGTTTAAGTCATACGCTCGTTCGGCCGCTTCCATCTGATTCTTTGTATCGTCAATCTCTTTTTTTATGGCCCGTATACGCAAAATGGATTGTTTTTCACTTTCCCACTTTGCTTTAAGTTCACTTTCCCGCTGCTGCAAGGACTCCTTCTCCGACACAATCTGTGTGAGCTTTTGGGAAGAGGCTTCATCCGTTTCTTTTTTCAGTGCCTGCTCTTCAATTTCCAGCTGCATGATCTTGCGCCGCACCTCATCCAGCGGTGCCGGCATGGATTCTATTTCCGTACGCAACTTGGCTGCTGCTTCATCGACGAGATCGATGGCCTTATCCGGCAGAAACCGATCCGCTATATAGCGATCTGACAACACCGCCGCCGAGACGAGCGCATTATCGCGGATGCGAACCCCGTGGTGCACTTCATAGCGCTCCTTTAGTCCGCGAAGAATCGAAATCGTGTCTTCAACGGTCGGCTGGTCAACCAGCACCGGCTGGAACCTTCGTTCAAGCGCCGCATCCTTTTCAATGTACTTGCGGTATTCATTGAGCGTGGTGGCCCCGATGCAGCGAAGCTCACCACGGGCAAGCATAGGCTTCAATATATTGCCCGCATCCATAGCTCCCTCAGCGGCACCGGCACCGACAACTGTATGCACTTCATCGATAAAGAGCAAAATTTGTCCTTCTGATTTGGCAATTTCATTGAGCACGGCCTTGAGTCGCTCTTCAAACTCCCCGCGAAACTTAGCCCCTGCCACCAATGAGCCCATATCAAGGGAATACAGCGTCTTGTTTTTCAGTGATTCCGGCACGTCACCGGCAACAATTCGCCGGGCAAGGCCTTCGACAATGGCCGTCTTGCCGACACCAGGCTCCCCGATCAGCACCGGATTATTTTTGGTCCGCCTCGACAGAATTTCAACTGTCCGGCGAATCTCCTCATCCCGGCCGATAACCGGATCAATTTTGCCACGACGGGCCGCATCAGTCAAATCACGCCCGTATTTTTCCAACGACTTATAGCCGCTTTCCGGATTGTCGCTGGTCACATTCTGTTTGCGATTTGTCTTGATCACCGATTCGATTTTTGATTTATTCAGGCCAAATTCTCGGCAAACTGCTAGCGTGTCACTGTCTCCATCCTCGACCAGGGCCAACAGGATATGCTCCGTGCTGATATAATCATCCTTCATCTTTTCTGCAAGTGCTTCTGCCTTGCCCAGCACCCTTACCATTCCAGTGCTCATGGTCAGGCGATCCTGCCCCTTTACCCCCGGCTGCTTTTTTAAAAGCTGTTCCAGCCGCGTTTTCAGCAGTGGCAGATCCGTCTTACACTCCTGAAAAATGGTGGCAAGTAAGCCTTCCGGTTCCTTGACCAGTGCCAATAGCATATGGGGCCCCGTTATCTCCTGATGGTAGTGCAGCGCCGCTGTCTGCTGCGCTGATTGCAGGGCCTCCATGACCTTTTGCGTATATTTTTCCTGTCCCATATAATTCCCCTCCCAGCTTTCTTTTATAAGATCGCTTTGCTAATGAGATATCCTCTATGATTTTTATTATATCCCAAAAGGTCAAAAAGTCAAACTATTTTTTTGACCTTTTGACTAATTATATTAACAACAAAAAATACTTCACAAAATCTCACTTTTTTATGTCAGCGCTTCAGCTCAACCGTAAAGGTCGTGCCTTCTCCCGGCCGACTGTCAACCTGAATTTTCCCCTTATGCAAGCGGACGATTTCACGGGCTATCGCCAGCCCCAGCCCATTGCCGCCCGATTCACGCGAGCGGGCCTTATCGGCCCGATAAAAACGATCAAAGATCAGATCCTGTTCCCCAGGGGCAATCCCAATCCCCGTATCACTGACCTTGAGCTTCACCTTACTCTTTTCACTTTTACTGTCAATCTCCAACTTCACCTTGCCGCCAGAGGGTGTATATTTCACGGCGTTGTCAACCAGAATCAACAGCAGCTGCTTGATTTTTTGGCCATCGGCCTTGATTTCTACTGGCACCAGCTGGCTGCAGGTCAACTCTATATTCTTTTCGGCAGCCAGCGGCTGCATCCGACGCACCGTCTGTTCAATTATCTCAGCCAGATCAAGACGTTCTTGCTGCAGGTTTACCTTTTGGTTGTCGCTGCGGGCAACCAGCAGGAGATCACTAACCAGCTTTGTCATTTTCTTGACTTCATCGCGCACATCGCCGATGACTTGCTTCAAAAACGGTGAGGTAATTGCCGGATCGTTGTCAAGCACATCCGCCGATGCCATTACAACGCTCAGCGGGGTCCGCAGCTCATGGGAGGCATCAATCGCGAACTGGCGCTGCTTTTCATACGCTTCCTTAAGCGGCACCAGGGCTTTGCCTGACATCACATGCCCGGCCAGCGCTGCCATAAACAAAGCCAGTAAGGAAAATGCTCCGAGAACCAGCATGGATTTTTGCAGGCCGTTATAGAGGGCGGTCACATCCTTGCCGACATAGATCATTCCGGCCGTCTTGCCCTCGACAATGATCGGGCGAGCTGTCATCATCAACTTGTGCTTAAATTTTAAATGATCCTCCTTGCTGAATACCGCTACCTCGCCGCTTTCCATTGACCATGCATTAATCACGTCGAGGACAAAAGGCTCGACCATAAACGATGCCCGCGAAAAATTCAGCATGTGCCCCTCGTTGTCGAGCACATAAAAAAAGGTGCGGTCATGACTCCCTTTATATTGATCAGCATTATCCGACAAATTTTCCTGCGCATGCGGATAAACGGCATGCACCGCCGCCGAGTCATTCGCTGCATCGAGAATTTCCCGCGCCTGCTCTGAGCCTATCGACCATTCCATGCTCTTATAGACACCAAAAATCATGACGGTCAAAAAGATTGCCATGACCAACGAATAAAAGAGTGTCAGTCGCTGCCGCATGCGATTGAACATATTCTGGCTCATCCTTTGGCCTCCAGCTTATAGCCAACCCCGCGGATCGTATGGATGATGGGATCGCCGGCTCCCGGGTCAATCTTCTTGCGCAGCAGCTTTACATAAGAATCAATATTATTGGAACTCACCTCGGATTCAAGACCCCAGATTCGGTCAAGAATCACATCACGCGGCACGACAATCCCGGCATTTTGCACAAGTAAATCGAAAATCTGAAATTCGCGCGGTGAAAGCTGTATGACCTGCCCGCCTTTATGCACTTCCTTGGCGGTCCGGTTTAAAATAAATTCCCCGATACGGATGACCTCCTGTTGAATTTTTTGATTGGTCCGACGGCCAAGAGCGCGCAAACGCGCCAGCAGCTCAGCAAATTCAAATGGTTTGACAAGATAATCATCTGCCCCGGCATCGAGCCCGGATACCCTGTCCTCTACCGCATCGCGGGCTGTCAGGAGCAATATTGCCTTTTGATAGCCATTTTCCCGAAGGCGACGACAGACCGATATCCCACTTTCCACCGGCATCATCCAGTCAAGAACGAGGATATCATATTCATCATAGATCGCATATTCATAGGCCATATCCCCAGCCGTAACCCACTCGGCTGCAATTTCATTTTTTTCCAGCATGTATTTCAGCAGATTGCCCAGTTTTTTATCATCCTCTGCCAGCAAAACCCGCATGCACATCAACCTCTTTTCTTATCTTTCCCTAAATTATACTGTATTTAACGAGCATCATACAGTACTTTGTTGAAAACAGGCTGAAGATGCTCTCCCAGCAAATGTACAAACACAGCAAAATTTGCTATAGTAGCAGTATCTACCGGCAGCAGCCAGCAGATATGAGTATATAAAAAAGAGGTTTTCTTATGTTATGTCAAAGTTTTCCCCCGGTAATCGATCCACAATGCCACACCCTGATTCTCGGCTCTATGCCCGGTATCCGGTCGCTGCAGCAGCAGGAGTATTACGCCCATCCGGCAAATCGATTCTGGCCGCTGCTCGCGAAAATTCTTGGCACAGATCCACTGCCAAATCACTATAGCCAGCGAATCGAAATGCTGCTCAGCCACCAT
>JBOFWE010000407.1:0-1412 GCA_051653465.1 Selenomonadaceae bacterium
GTCCGTCCTCGTCGATTTGCTGCAACTGCTGCAGCGAGCCAATCCGCAGCAGGAAATCTTCTCCGAGATCCATAATACGGCTGAGCTCGAAACGATGCTGCTACGTGACGATCTTGATCTGGCCCTCATCGAAGGCACCGTCCAATCGGAATACCTGATCAGCTCACCCTTTATGCAGGATGAACTGATCTTTATCGCCGCCCCTCAAAGCGTACTGTCAAAACAAAAAAAAGTCGTGACTGCAGATCTTGAACGCTGTAAATTCTTTGTCCGCGAAGCCGGGAGCGGCACCCGCGATCTGTTCGAGCAAGTCATGCAGGAGCAAAAGCTGCGTGTCTCTATCGCCGGGGTCTATAACAATGCAGAAAGCATAAAAAAAGCTGTTGCCGCCGACCTCGGCATCAGTGTTATCTCCCGGCGTGCTGTCCGCAACGAATTGGCCCGTGGCGAGCTTTGCACCTTCAAGCTTGCTGGCATCGCTTTTCACCGGACTTTTAACATTGTCCATCACAAGAATAAATATATTTCGCCCGAGATCAAGGCTGTCATCGATCTCTGCCAGAAAATTGACCGCCTGCAATAAGGAGGATAAAGCTTTAACAACATAATAAAGGGGCTGTGAAATAACGCCCCTATAAAAACAAAAGAGGATCGCTTGCTCGAATGAGCAGGCGATCCTCTTTTTGTGTTGAAATTTTACATCATCACATGAAAAATTCAAACATATATTATTCTAAAACCAAACAGGCAGTTTTGCCACTATTTATTTCAGATTATCTGAATATCTGTGATCCCGTGCTGGTTTTTGATCGATTTATGGAGGAGATCGACTTGGAGAAATACCTGAAAAATGTTCCAGATCACGTTACTGGACGCATCAGGTACAACCCGGTCAGCATGTTGAAAACAATCTTATTCGGATTTATGACAAATGGATATAGCTCGCTCCGTGAACTTGAAGATTGCTGTAAAGTCAATCTTCGCTTTATGTATCTTATGGAGCATCAGACACCTTCTTACCGCACGTTCGGCTATTTTATCGAAACGATGCTCAAACCATCTGTTGAGGAATTGTTCAGCGATATCAACAAGAAAATTTTTGCCAAAGATCATGTGGATTTGAGCCATCTGTATATCGACGGTTCGAAATTTGAGGCAAATGCCAATAAATACAGCTGGGTATGGAAGAAAGCGACGGAAAAGTCTAGGTATAGACTTTTTGAAAAAATTACGGCTCTGCTCGATGAAATCAACGCTGATCTTGCCAGCTTTGGCATCAAAATTGATACGAATTCCGAATACGTTCCAGAATATCTCAAGGAAGTAACAGATCGGTATGCCAAAATCTATGAAATAGATGAAACAACATTTGTCTATGGAAAAGGGCATCGAAAGACACCCAAGCAGCGCTA
>JBOFWE010000408.1:0-2000 GCA_051653465.1 Selenomonadaceae bacterium
ATTTTCTTTTTTTGCCAAAGTAAAAGGTATGCGGCGTCTTTACAATGATCATCTTGTCCCGGATGCCCAGCTTTTGCATGCTTTCATGCAAGGCGATGAGCTGAGGCAGTCGCTCCTTATCGGTCCCAACAAAAAAAAACATCTTGTTCTGCTTCTGGATGCTGTTCCGTCAAGGTTTCTTCCAGGGCCTCCTGTCCATATGTATAAAAATATGGCTGATAAGTAATGCCCCATTTACAGGCATCCTCTTTATCAAATGAAAAAAACTCCACGGGCAATCCCTTATAATGAATAGGATCTTTACGGCTCCCCGGAGTAATTGTCGTTTCAAAATAAACAATAATTCTTGCCCGCGGGTTATGCTTCATAATATATTCAATAAGATCACGCCCGCGAATGCTGTTGATAATCAGCACCATATCATATTGCGCGATATCTTCCTTCCAGCTTCCATACCAACGGCTTCGATCACCAAAAGAAACATGTTCATACAGCTTGCGCAAATTTCTTTCCCGCCGTGAAGGGAGCTTGCGGTAGAGCTCCGCCACTGTAACATTCGGATATTGTAAAAACAGGTCCGATCCGTCCAGCACCAGCAATTTATGATTTTTTAGATATTCCTCAAACAAAAACACTGGCTTTACTCCTTTAACTTTCCGGCAATGCCTGATTCTTTTAGCTGTGACTGTACGAATTGCAGCAAATTCCCACTTTGAAAATGATACCCCTTGATATTCGCCCGCCGTGCACATTCCATGTCAGTGGCAGCGTCGCCAAAAAAAACAGCTTGCCGGCGGTCAATGGATTCTTGCCTGCAGGCCAGATCAATCATTCCTGTTTCGGGTTTACGGCAATTGCAGCTTCGGGCATATTCTAAAACAGTCCCTTGGGGATGATGCGGACAGTAATAAAACGCGTCTATATGCGCTCCCCATTGCTGCAGCTGTTCATTCATCCAGTCATGAAGAGCTGCTATATCCTGCTCCGTATAGTAACCACGAGCAACACCACTCTGATTGGTGATGACAATAACCCTATACCCGTGATCATTACAGTATTTGACTGCTTCCGGAGCCCCGTCTACCCAGACAAAATCTTCTTTTTTATGGAGATAATGCACATCGACATTGAGAACCCCGTCCCGGTCAAAAAAAACCGCTTTATTTCCCATACGTGAAGTAACCACCCTGATCAAGAAAATGACAATAATCGGCCGCGCCTTCGCGAATTGTATAAAAATCCTCCTGATATCCGGCCGCACGAAGGTTCGTCAAATCTGCCTGCGTGAAATTCTGATATTTCCCCCGCAATACCTCCGGGAAATCAACATACTCAATATGTCCACAGCCCATATAGCTGATAACAGCTTCGGCAGCCTCTTTGAACATATACGCCTGACCTGTACCGCAGTTATAGATCCCACTTGGCCCTTTATGCTGCCAAAACCAAAGGTTTACCTTGACGACATCTTTTACATACACAAAATCGCGTTTCTGCTCGCCATCACCATAGCCATCAATTCCTTTGAACAGCTTTACAAAACCATTTTCTTTCATCTGGTTGTAGAGCTGATAAACGATGGAGGCCATTTTCCCCTTATGGTGTTCCTGGGGCCCATAAACATTAAAGTATTTGAGGCCGACAATCTGGCTCTTAGACTCCGGCATCACCTGCCGCACATACCGGTCAAAGGCCAGTTTGGAATATGCATACGGATTAAGGGCCGCTTCGCATCTATCCCCTTCACAAAAGCCATTTTCTCCGCCGCCATAAGTAGAGGCTGAGGAGGCATAGAGAAAGGGAATTTCCTGTTCCATGCAAAAGTGCAGCAATGCCTTTGAATATTCATAATTTGTTTCCATCATGAAGTTACAGTCATATTCCATTGTATCCGAGCAGGCACCCTCATGGAATACGGCATCTATTTCCATCTCATCAAAGACACCTTCTTCAATGTTCTGCAAAAAAGTATCCTTATAACAGTAGTCAATAAATTGTAA
>JBOFWE010000409.1:0-3809 GCA_051653465.1 Selenomonadaceae bacterium
GGCTCTACTCTTTAAATATAAGCTGCAGATATTCATCAAGAATATTAAGCGTCTGGTTTAAAGATGTATACGGAAACTTATGCGTTACCTTATAACATGTTCTTTTGGGAATGGGTGCGGATAATTTTTGAAGAACGAAGTTTCCATTTTGTATCATGTGGGCCCCTACAGCGGCCGGAACTATCGCCCACTGTCTGGGATCTTTCATAAAAGTAGCAATAAGTCCGGCTGAATCCAAATGAATCCGCGATGGACAATGTGGATCCCACCACTCATCATGCTTGAATTGAAATTCTTTATTCCAAATAATGAATATCTCGTGTTGCGCTTCTAATTCCTTTATTTCAACAAGCGCACCTTCCTGTCTATCGGGGCCAGCAAGGCGCAGCAGCATCATTTCTTCCGCAAAAAACGGTTTAACATTAACGCAGGGTGACGCGATCTCCCGCACTACAAATGCCACATCCATCTCCCGACGCTCTATACTATCAAATGCCTCCTGCGTATGCTGCGTTCGAATTTGGAGTCGGATCGCTGGCTCATGTTGATTTAGCATACGGTATAAAGGTGGTAAAACAAAATGGCTGATGCTTTCAGCAGCACTAACAGCCAAGCTCAATTGCGGTTCATTCTTCTTCAACACCTGGGTTTCTCGCCATAGGGCTTCCCAGCGTTCGGCAATATAAAAAAAGTTTTCCCCTTTGGGCGTCAGACTGATTTTTGATTCACCCTTATTTCGTTCTACCAAAAGTCCGCCCATATCCTGTTCTAATGTTTTTAATCGATAACTTATCGTAGCTTGTGATAAATGCAAGGCCTCTGCTGCTTTTGTTAAATTTTCAGTTTTTACTATAGCTAAAAATGCTTCAATTCCCGGAAAATACATAAAAGCCACCTCCCATATATAGAAAAAGTTAATATATATTACAAAATAATTAACATTTACACTATTACTCTATATATGTAAAATTATCATGAACAAAGCAATGCGTCAATGTTGTCATGAATCCGAGCCCAAAGGTTTTTATGATCCTTCGCTAAGCTGCTATAACTTATTCAAAAGGAGATCCCTCTATGATAGAAAGCATCAGTCACATAACTTTTATTGTCAAAGATCTTAAACGAGCAACCACATTTTTTAAACAAATATTCGAAGCCACAGAAGTTTACTCCAGCGGTGATGTCACCTTTTCCATCGCAAGAGAAAAATTTTTCATGATCGGCGGACAATGGATTGCCATCATGGAAGGCGACGCTCTTCCAGAACGTAGCTACAATCACATTGCATTTAAAATACCAGAAGCTGAATTTGAACTCTATGAAGCGCGCATTCTAAAGCTAGGGTTAGATTTCAAACCACCCCGACCACGTGTAGCAGGCGAAGGAAGGTCCTTGTATTTTTATGACTTTGATAATCATTTATTTGAGCTGCATACCGGAACCCTTCCCGAGCGCTTAAAGAAATACAACGCGGAAAATTAACGTTTACAAGTTTTAGAAATATACAAGGAAGGATGATTTCCTTATGAAAGTCCTCATCGCAGGCGATTTTAACGAAACTGCAAAATCAAACATCGTAAAACATTTTCCGGCAGACTGGGACATTATGATTGTACCTCCCGGACAAGAAATGCTGCCGCATTTAAAAAACTGCGATATTCTCATCCCCGAACATATAAAAGTGGACCAAGCCGTGCTTTCCACAGCCGAAAATTTAAAGCTTGTACAGACCGGGGCCGGCTTTGATAATATAGATATCGAGGCCTGCACACAACTCGGCATTTGGGTGGCCAATGCTGCGGGAGTAAATGCGCCGGCAGTAGCCGAGCACGTAATGGCATTGATTCTTTCTTATTATAAAAATATTCCTTTCCTCGACACCTTTATGAGAAAAGGCCTGAAGCAACAACAATTGGACTACGTCGGCAGTGAATTAGCCGGTAAGACAATAGGGATTATCGGGCTAGGTTCTATCGGAAAGAAAGTCGCTGCCTTTTGCCACGCTTTTGACATGGAGGTGCTCGCTTATGCCAGAAACAGTCTTATGCCGTCTGACGCTTTTATAAAAAGAACAGATTTCGACCAGCTTATACGCACAGCAGACATTGTAAGCGTACACATCGCCCTTAATCAACAGACCAGGCACTTGATCGACGCTTCCGTATTTAAAAAAATGAAATCCTCGGCTCTTTTCATCAATACAGCCCGCGGAGGGATTGTCAATGAACGCGACTTGATCTCTGCCTTAAAAAATGGTGATATTGCCGGTGCCTGCCTTGATGTATTTGAAACAGAACCACTCCCCACTGACAGTGAACTCCGAACCCTAGCCAACGTAATTCTCACCCCGCATACAGCCGGCATGCCGGATGGGATAAAATTCCATAAAAAAAGATATGATTTTTTCATAAATAATATTAAACGAGTGGCAAATGGCCAGGAACCTGAAAATAAATTAAACCAATTATAATCAAGTAACAACAGTCTCCGCAATAAATTTTCATTAAGAAAATATAACAACGGCACCATTATTTTTTAACGGTGCCGTTTTATATTGCAATCATTCATAGCTGCCGTTCTAACTCTCACCGGCTCAATACGAAATCTTCTCCTGTAAAAATGTTCCGTTTTTTAAGTCCGCAAAGGCTTTATTCAACTCTTCCTTTGTGTTCATGACAATGGGTCCACCCCAGGCTACAGGCTCGTTCAGAAGTTTCGAACTAATAAACAGCACTTGCGCATTTTCGTCTGTTGCCTTTATCTCTACATAGTTGCCGGAGGTAAGCTTTGCCGCTGTCTTTTCTTTTACCAACGTACCACCAATGTAGGCGTCGCCTAAGAGGGTAAATATCATAACGGAACGCTCATTTTCTGTGTCGATGACAATGGCTGCTTTAGGATTTAAATGTACATCGTAATAATTCAGGGGAAGATATTTGCTTACATATCCTTTTCTCCCGTCGTATTCCCCCGCCAGCAATCTCAATTTTCCGTTTTCCAACTCTATTTCTTCGATTTCAGAGTTCTTGATACTGTGATAAGCCGGCGGAACCATTTTATCTTTTACCGGCTGATTCAGCCACAGCTGCACGCCCAGCAGCCGCTCAGCTGCCGGCAATTTTTCTTCGTGCATAATACCGGAACCGGCTGTCATCCACTGCACCTCGCCCTCTCCAATGGTATCCTCATGTCCCAGGCTGTCCTTATGTGTCATATAGCCACGATACACATAGCTGATTGTTTCAATTCCTCGGTGTGGATGCAGGGGAAAACCCGCCGTATAATCCTCGGGATTTGTGCTGTCAAAGGAATCCAGCATTAAAATCGGATCGTAGTCTTCAACCGTCCGGTTCCCCAAAACCCTGACCAAATTGACACCGGCTCCGTCTTGTGTTTTAAAGCCGCTAACCTGTTGCTTAACTTTTCTTTCCATAGCTGCCCCTCCCTTATTAATCCATTGAATCAAATGCTTTGCTTGGATTTCACCCTTGTATTACAAAAATTCATATTGCTTAAACCTACTTCGATAATTTCCCATCCGCTTGCGAAAAATCCTCTATTTGTCCCTGCCAAGAAAAATTTTTGCAAACAAATATCCCGGAAATATAGCACATACAATTAAAATCGCTTTCTCCTCTGTTAAATCAAGCGTCCGCAAAGGGTTACGGAGACTTTTGCCGAATACTAGATGCATAAATTATACTGCACAAAATAAAGGAGGATAACATGAACTATACATTTAGTCCTTATACAATAAAAGGCCACACCTTTAAGAACCGAATCATCATGCCGCCCATGTGCATGTACAG
>JBOFWE010000410.1:0-4860 GCA_051653465.1 Selenomonadaceae bacterium
GGTGTTCGCGGCAGTCTGCCGCATGGAATTGCGACGGAAAAGTTGATTGTTGACGGAGAATTTGTTACAATGGATTTCGGTGCTGTTTACAAGGGATACCATTCGGATATCACGCGCACGCTGTGCGTTGGCCATGCGGATGAAAACCAGCATAAGATTTATGACATTGTGTTGAAAGCCCAGCTGCTCGGCGTGGAAAAAGTGCAGGTGGGGGCTTCCGGCCGGGCGGTGGATGAAGATGTTCGCCGGTATATCATGGATGCAGGGTATGGCCGGGCGTTTGGCCATGGACTCGGACACAGCGTAGGGCTGGAAATCCATGAGGAACCGCGTCTGTCGCCATTGAGCAAATGTGATCAGCTGGTGGAAAATATGCTGGTCACTGTCGAGCCGGGGATTTATCTCCCGGGATGGGGCGGAGTGCGTATTGAAGACACTGTTTTGGTTACTGCGGACGGCGGGAAACCGTTGACACAGAGCAGTAAACAGTTAATTGAAATTGAATAGAATAGAATTAAAAAATCCGACAGGATTTAATGGAGGGCGTAACAAATGATTTCTAGTACAGATTTCCGCACGGGGTTGACAATCGAATTTGATAATGGTGTATGGCAGGTTGTCGATTTCCAGCATGTAAAACCGGGCAAGGGTGCTGCCTTTGTAAGAACAAAGATCAAAAACGTTGAAACAGGTGCTGTTGTTGAGCGCACGTTCAACCCGAATGAAAAAATGCCGGCAGCGCATGTGGAAACGCGGGCAATGCAGTTCCTTTATGAAACGGATGGCATGTACACGTTTATGGACAACGAGTCCTACGAACAGTCGGAACTTTCGAAGGATCAGCTCGGGGATGCTTTGCGCTACCTCAAGGAAAATATGGATATCAATTTGCAGACGTTCAAGGGGAAAATCATCGGTATTTCTTTGCCGAATTCGGTAAATCTTGAAGTAACGGAATGTGAGCCGAGTGTAAAAGGCGATACGGCTACCGGTGCTACGAAGCTGGCTACGCTTGAAACCGGCTATGTGGTAAAAGTGCCGCTCTTTATCAATCAGGGCGATGTTCTGCGCATTGATACTCGCACAGGCAATTACGTCGAAAGAGCATAATAAGAAGTATGGGAATCCGCTGCAGGAGGCATCCGGCGGCGGATTTTTTTTTTACCGGCAGGAAATGCTGCGGCAAATGACGAAGTCTTTTCGGTAAGAGCCATAAATGGCTGTATATTTTTTAGATGAATTTGTATATTTACAGTTTGTTTGCTATAATTTAGATATCATTATAGTGCTGTCGTTGTCTAAAATAAGGGAGGTTTTACTATGGAAAAAGAAGCAGGAAAAAAAGACGTTACGAATTCCCTCGGATCCATTCGCATTGCCGATGAAGTAGTCAGCATCATTGCCGGACTGGCGGCTACGGAAGTCGACGGTGTTGCCGGCATGAGCGGTGGGCTTGTAGGTGGGATAGCAGAACTTTTAGGACGGAAAAATTTTGCTAAAGGCGTTAAGGTTGAAGTCGGTGAACGTGAAGCCGCTGTTGACCTGTTTATTATTGTGAAATATGGTATCCGCATTCCGGATGTTGCGCTGGCTGTACAGGAAAACGTAAAACAGGCAATTGAAACAATGACGGGTTTGGCGGTTGTGGAAGTGAATATTCATGTACAGGGTGTAGGCTTCCCGGAAGAAGCAAAGGCTGAGGAAGTTCGTGTACGCTGAAATCAGAGGAGAGACATGTAAATGGGGATTATAAATCGGGTGCTGCTGTTTTTTTACACGATCGGTATTGCGCTCTTGTCATTAGGCGCGGCTCTCTTCTGCCTGCAGGTTGTGCCGGCAGCGTATGTCTGGAATGAATTTTTGTATCTGAGCGGTCGTTGGGAAACCGGGGCGGTAGCATTGGTGATGTTTCTTGTCAGCATTCAACTTTTTGGGCTGACGTTCAGCTCGGGGAAAAAGACCCGCTATGACAAAGAGGCCGTGGTCATTCATGGCGCGATGGGGGATGTGCGCATTGCGATTGAAGCCATCAAGAATTTGGTTGATAAGACGACCCGGTCGGTTCATGGAGTCCGTGATGTAAAAGAGCGCGTCACAGCTGAGGGGAGCAAATCCTCGCCAGCAGCAGACCCGGTAGTTCATATCAAGCTCAGGGTCATCCTCGGCCAGGAAAACAATGCGGCCGCTGTTTCTGATGAGATACAAAAAAAGGTCAGAGAGCAGCTGACAAACTTTGTCGGGCTTCGGGATGTTGATATTGAGATTACAGTGGAAAATATTGCGAATACTGCCACAGCAAAGCAGCGTGTTGTGTAGTGCGGAGGCGCCACAACAATGAGGTGACGAAATGAAAGAGGATGTAAAGCTTTTTATCGAAGCAGCATGGGAGAACCACCGCGGCAAGACCGCGGGTACTTTGCTTGGCCTGGTGCTTGGCATAGCGATCCTGCTGTTCGGTTTTTGGAATACGGTCTTTGTGTTGCTATGCGCAATGATCGGCCTGTTCATTGGAATAAAGGTCGATCGAAACGAGGAGATTGCTCAGGGGCTGGAAAGATGGCTGCCGCCATTTTTCCATCGTTGAAGACAGTCTGGCAACCGGTGGATTTGAATAAAGGAAGGTAATTATGAGTCGTAGACAAGCCAGGGAAGTAGCCTTACAGGCTTTGTTTCAGTTGGATTTTAATGAAGTGACAATCGAGGCTGCAGTCGATGCAGCGTTGGGAGAGTCGGCCGTACTGACGGACCGTGATCGCGAATACTTACGTCATGCGGTCAGTGGAACGAAAGAAAATCTGGCAGCAATTGATGCTGTCATAATGGAGAATTCCCGCGAGTGGAAGGTAGAAAGAATGTCCGGCATTGATCGCAATATCGCCCGGCTGGCCGTGTTTGAGATGAAGTTCAATGAAGAGGAAATTGCCCCGAATATTGTAATCAATGAGGCTGTTGAACTTGCCAAAAAATTTGGCACGGATGAATCGGCTCGCTTTATTAATGGTGTTTTGGGTGCAATGGTCAAATAACAATAGTAGAATCCGCCAGGCCGTGGCCTGGCTTTTTTCTTATGCAGGATGAGGAGAGCAAGGCATTGGATATTCGAAGTGTCAGTGAAGTAACAAAATACATAAAAGGGCTGATGGATCGGGATCAGATTTTGTCGCGGATCATGATTCGGGGGGAAATATCAAATTTCAAGCAATATTCCTCCGGTCATTGCTATTTCACGCTGAAAGATGCGGCCTCTTCGCTTAAAGCTGTGATGTTTCGCAGTCGTGTACAGCATTTGAAGTTTATGCCGGTAAACGGCATGCAGGTTGTGGTGACAGGGTCCATCACGGTCTACGAGCGAGATGGTGCCTATCAGCTATATGCGGATTCCCTGTTGCCGGAGGGTGCCGGTGAGCTGAGCCTGGCCTTTGATCAACTTAAGGAAAGACTGACACAAGAAGGTCTGTTTTTGGCAGAACACAAACAGGCCTTACCGGCATTTCCAAAGACTATCGGGATTGTGACGTCGCCAAGCGGGGCTGTGCTGCGCGATATTTACCGGGTAGCCAAGCGGCGCAATCCCAATGTACAGTTGGTTCTTTACCCGGTTCAGGTCCAGGGCGAACAGTCTGCCGGACAGATTGTGGAGGCCTTGGATTTTTTCAACCGTCAGTTTCCCGTCGATGTGCTCATCGTCGGGCGCGGCGGCGGGTCGATGGAAGACCTGTGGTCCTTCAATGAGGAAGTGGTCGTACGGGCTATTTTTGCCTCCCGGCTGCCGGTGATTTCAGCTGTTGGGCATGAAACAGATTTTACGCTGGCGGACTTTGTTAGTGACATGCGGGCGGCGACGCCATCCCAGGCAGCTGAACTGGCTGTCCCGGATGCGGGCGAGCTGGTCCGCTATATTGAATCCCTGAGGGCGCAACTGGTTGCCCGCGGCCGGCAACAGCTTCAGCTGAGACAGGCACGCCTTGCAGCCTGCCAGCAGAGTACAGCGCTGCGGACGCCTCAAATGCTGCTGGCCCAGCGTCGTCAGCGCTTTGATTTAGTTTATGAAAAATTTCGTCAGCTGGTGATGCAGACAATGAAGGATAAAAAGCATGCGCTGCAGGTTCCCGTGGAAAAGTTGGCGATGCTCAATCCGGTAAATGTTCTGGCTCGAGGATATGGAATCGTCCAGGCAGGGGAAACGGTGCTGCGTGGCGTTGCGAATATCAAGGCAGGCGATGCAGTAGAGGTTATCATGACAGATGGCCGCTTTAGTGCTACTGTTGGAGAAGTCAGGGAGGGAAATGTCTATGGCAAGAACAAAGAAACTTTCGTTTGAGGAGGCTCTGTCCAGCCTTGAGTCGATTGTTGGCGCACTTGAAAATAGTGATATCAGTCTGGCAGAACTGCTCGATAAGTATACTGAGGGAGTAAAGCTTTCCGAAGTCTGCCTGCAGGAGCTTCAGAAGGCTGAACAGGCAATGGATATTATGGTGCAGGAAAAAAATGGCGGGCTGGAGAAAACTGCACTGCAGATAGAAGGAGAATGAATATGCTGAAAACGTATTGGAATGAAAAATTGCAAATGGTAGAAACGGAGCTGGCCCGTCTGATTCCGGCAGAAAGTTCTCTGTGTCCTACACTCAGTGAAGCGATGAATTATAGCCTTCTGGCTGGCGGCAAGCGACTGCGCCCGGTACTCTTAATGGCGGCAGCTGATGCGGTCGGAGCAATGGGAAAGGATTTTTTGCGCACGGCTTGTGCGCTGGAAATGATTCATACGTATTCCTTGATTCATGATGATCTTCCTGCGATGGACAATGATGATTATCGCCGCGGCAAACTTACAAACCACAAGGTTTTTGGCGATGGAATGGC
>JBOFWE010000411.1:0-7673 GCA_051653465.1 Selenomonadaceae bacterium
TTTTGTTTTATTAAAGTAGATTTATCTAATACAAGCCATTTATTCCCTTATTTACCTGGCTTAAAAAATGATACCTGACAGGTTTTACAACCTTTGGCCAGCGTATCTCCCAGATGAAATTCATAGCCCATGCTTTTGGCAATGTTGCGGTCGCCATCCATGGCCATATCACATAAGGTAGCACAGGTTTCGTCATCAAATCCAAGATCCTGCCAGGCTTTCAGCAGCGGACAGTAGTGGAATTCTATGTCGAGACGATCGGCTGTTACGGTCTTGAATTCCATCTCGAAGGTCTTTTTGACCGTCGGATTCAAAAACACCTCCAAAAATTTAGCTACATCTTCCGGTTTTTTGCACTTTGCTTTAATTTGTTCCCCATGTATCCTGCCCGTCTCGGCAATTGCCTCACGGATAATGCCTTCTATTTCCGCCTTGCTGCCATTTTTGTCGCCTTTGGCATAAGTCAGTCCCGTCCAAACCGCCCGGTGTTCAAAGGCACTGCGCTGTACCTCGACAATTTCTTCTCCATTAATACTTGCTTTGTTTTCAATCATGTTCATTCTCCTCTTTTTATATAAGTATTTATAATGCCGATTCTTTATGCTGGTTTATCCCTCTACATAAAGAATCCCATTATATTGCCTTTTTATTCAGCATAATTTCCAGTATCTGCTGATCTGTCTGCAACATGCCCTTGGAAGCAATTTGCCCGATATTGATAATCGACTGATCGAGGTCTTCATCGACAATCCCTTCACTGCCGGTCACCCGTGTTCCCTCCAGGGCCAGCAAAACTGCCTTATAGGCAGAGGCCGCGGCGGTTGATACTTTCATGGCGCAGCTGTTTGAAGCACCATCGCAAATCATGCCGGATACGTCACCAATCATATTGGAAATTGCCATGCTGACGGTCTCAAAATCTCTTTTAAACAGCCACGCCATTCCGGCAGCAGCTCCCATCGAGGCGGTTGTCACCGCACATAAAGCAGAAAGCTTTGGCAATTTATCATGGATATAAATCGCCATCAGATGCGACAGCATCAATGCCCGGATAACCTCCTCCGGACTGGCCTGAAGATGCTCGGCAACGACCAGAACCGGCATGGTTGCCGCGATGCCCTGATTTCCTGATCCGGAATTTGTCATTGCTGGCAAAGATGCTCCGCCCATTCTGGCATCAGAAGCGGCCGCAGTCCGCATTAAAATCAAGGTAAGCAGATTTTCTGACATCAGGCCGCTGGCAATCTGGCGCTGCATCGTAGCTCCAATCTTCAGGCCATAGTCCTCCTTCATGCCGCTTTCCGAAAGGGATGCATTCATTTGTCCCGCTTCGGCAATAAAAGAAATTTCATCAACCGGCACCTGTATTGAAAAATCAAATACGTCCTTTGCCCGGACGCCCTGAAACAGTATCTCATTTTTTATGTCAGCTTCCGCTGCACCAGCCATGTCATTAATTTCTGCAAGCAATACCTTGTCATTTTTTATGATGCTGATGACATGGGTATGGTCATCGGCAATACAGACCCTAACATATTCGTCCTTATGAAAAACCGTAACTTCGGCATACAAAATATTGGCGACCTCAGCAACATCAAGCTTTACCAAATGACGAGCAAGCATTTTTTTTCCTGCGGTTACCTGCTCCGGAGTCAAATCTTTTAGAACCTCCAGCTTTTTTTTCGGGTCTCCGCCGACCGCGCCTACTGCCGCCGCAATCAAGAGCCCTGTCATTCCAGTGCCAGGAACGGTAACCCCCATCCCGTTTTTCAGCAGATTTGCCGATACCCTGCCTTCAATCCGCTCTACCGGTTTTTTTAGATACTCTGCACCTATCGCCGCTGCATACGCCACCGAGATCGGTTCCGTACAGCCAAGTGCCGGAACCACATCCTTTTTTACGGCCTGAATAAACCTGTCCCACACGATTTTTTTCCCTGCTGTTTTTCCCATATACAAACCTCTTTTCAAAGCCGCTGCCCTTAGTCAAGCACGGCAGACAATGGCCTCTATCTCAACACCGACATCTTTTGGCAGCCGTGCCACTTCAATACAGGCCCGGGCCGGAGAATTTTCAGCAAAATAATTTTCATATACTTCATTGATCTGCTGAAACAAATTCATATCGCTTATAAAAACCGTTGTCTTGGCAACATCCTTCATGGAATAACCAGCTGCTGCTATAATAGCTTTAATATTTTCCAGGGATTGTTTTGTCTGTTCCTTTATATCAGGGGGAACTTTCCCTGTTATCGGATTTACCGGTAGCTGTCCCGAAACGAATAGCAAATTCCCACAATCAATTGCCTGTGAATAAGGGCCGATTGCCTTAGGCGCCTGCTCGCTGAAAACTACATTTTTTGTCATTATTCTTTCCACTCCTTGTTCCTCTGCGCCATCACGGTTAAGTGCGCAAATTATTTCTTTTTGCTTCATTAAATAGAGCTACTCTGACATCTACCGGCCTAAGTCATTCCCCCAGATAAGAACGGCGAACCACATCACTGGCCAGCAGTTTTTTTGACGCCTCATGCATGACAATTTTTCCGGTCTCCATTACATACCCACGGTCAGCTGCCGCCAAAGCCATATTGGCATTTTGCTCCACCAGCAAAATAGTGATTCCCTGCTTGTTAATCTCAACAATCAGCTGAAAAATCCCATCCACAATAATAGGTGCCAGTCCCAGAGAAGGTTCATCCAGCAGAATCATCTGGGGCTGGGCCATCAGGGCCCGCCCAATTGCCAGCATTTGCTGCTCGCCACCGCTAAGCGTTCCAGCAGCCTGCTTTCTTCGTTCGTATAATTTGGGAAACAACCCATACACCCGGTCGAAATTATTTCGTATTTCACTTTTATCGCTCCGAGAATAGGCCCCCATTTCAAGATTTTCCGCAATGCTCATAACAGGAAATACCTGCCGCCCTTCCGGCACAAGGACCAGGCCCAGGGCAGCCATCTTATCCGCCGGCATACCGGTTATATCTGTCCCATTAAACATTACCGACCCGCCGGATGGCTTCAGTAATCCGATGATAGTCTTCAATGTCGTCGTTTTCCCGGCACCATTGCTGCCGATCAGCGTTACAATTTCACCCTGGGTTACATTTACATCAATCCCCTTTAAAGCATGAATATTACCATAGTGCGTATGAAGATCCTTTACGACGAGCATTTTGCCGCCCCCTTTCCCAGGTAAGCTTCAATTACAGCCGGATCCTTCTGAATCTGTGCCGGAAGGCCCTCGGCTATTTTAGCGCCATGATCCAAAACCACCACTTTTTTACATATATTCATGACCAGCTTCATATCATGCTCAATCAGCAAAATCGTCAGTCCCTTATCCCGCAAGCTGCCGATAAACTGTGTAAGCTCTTTTGTCTCCTGCGGATTCATCCCGGCCGCGGGCTCATCAAGACACAGCAGCTCGGGTTCACTAGCGAGTGCCCGGGCAATTTCCAGCTTTCGCTGCATGCCATAGCTGAGATTTGCCGCCAATTCATCCTTGCGATCAATCAGCCCTACAGATTCAAGCAGGGCCAATGTCCGTTCCTTCATCTCTTTTTCTTCCTCACGCATCTGGGCTGTATGCAGCAAGGCGCCCCATAAACCGGACTTACCGCGGCAGTGACGACCAATCCGCACATTATCAAATACCGTCATTTCGTTAAAAAGTTTGATATTTTGAAACGTCCGCGTCATTCCCTGCTGCGTGATTTCGTAGGCGGGCAGATTGGTCACCTCCCGGTCTTTCAGCATAACCCGGCCGGCCGTAACCGGATAGATTCCCGTCAACAAATTAAATACCGTCGTTTTCCCCGCGCCGTTGGGACCAATCAAACCGGTAATCGTTCCTTTTTCCACCTGCAAGGAAAATTTATCCACTGCCGTCAGTCCGCCAAATTTTTTTGTTATCTCATTCACTTCCAGTAACATGTTGTCCTGCAGCTCCTTTCTGCCCCTTTTTCAACGAAAACCGGCACGCCGACATTTCCTTTTTATTTTTTCCAAAAATTCCTTGTGGCCGGAGCAGCATGACGATCATCATGATCAGCCCAAAGACAATCATCCGGTATTCCGAAGCTTCCCGCAGCAATTCCGGCAGCAGGGTCAGGGCAACTGCCCCAAAAACGGATCCTTTTATACTCCCCATGCCTCCAAGAACAACCATTGCCAGAATGATGGTCGATTCACTGAAGGAAAAACTCTGCGGATCAATATAGCTCGTATAATGGGCATGGAAACTGCCAGCGATTCCGGCAAAAAAGGCCCCAATGACAAAGGCAATGATCTTATAGTGGGTTGTATTGATTCCCATCGTCTTTGCCGCCAATTCATCCTCCCGGATTGCCGTAAGCGCCCGGCCAAGGCGGGAATTAATAATCCGCTGTAAAGAAAAAATGGTAACCAGCACGAGGAATAGGTCAAAATAATAGTAAAAATAGGTACTGTCAAGCGCCATTCCAAGCAGCGATGGCCCCGGTATACCCGGCAACCCCATCGAACCTCTGGTCAGATCAGACCAGTTCAGCAGGATCAGGCGGATAATTTCGCCAAAGCCGAGCGTCGTAATCGCCAGATAAATATCACGCAAGCGCATGGTTGGAATACCCAGGCAAAAGCCAAACAGCGCTGCCATGACTCCGGCCAGCGGCAATGCAAGCCAAAAACTGAGCTGTAAATTCATCGTCAGCAACGCCGAGGTATAGGCTCCAATTCCATAAAAGGCAGCCCAGCCAAGGCAAAACTGACCGGCATAGCCCGTCACCAGGTTCAGACTCAGCGTCAAAATCACATAGATTCCGGCGACAATGGCAATCTGCAGCAGATAATCGTTTGCTACCAGCGGCAGGATTAACAGCCCTGCAGCGATGGCAATTCCCCAGAGATATTGCTTGTTAAAGGATTTATCCATACTCAGCACCTATACCTTTCCTTGTGCACTGCGACCAAACAAACCTGATGGCTTAATCAGCAACACTAAAATCAATATGGCAAATGCGATCAGATCACGGTACCCCGAGGAAATATAGGCAGCTCCAATATTTTCGGTCACGCCAAGGATTAACCCCCCCAGAACTGCACCGGGAACACTGGTCAATCCGCCAAGGACCGTAGCAACAAAAGCTTTCAATCCAGCCATAAATCCCATCGTCGGATAAAATGCATTGTAATACAGCCCAACCAGGACACCGGCTGCTCCGCCAAGTCCTGAACCAATGGCAAAGGTAGCCGATATTACGCGATTTATATTTACACCCATCAGGGCAGCAGCATCTTTATTCTGGGCTGTAGCCCTTATTGCCCGGCCCAGTTTCGACCGGTACAATAAGAGCTGAAGTAACACCATTAAAACAAGGGCCGTGACAAAAATAATAATCTGCGGTACGGACAGCTGTGCTGAGAAAAAGGGGAAAACACTGCCGTCAAATACATCCGGAACAGATTTTGTATCACTGCCCAGAACAATCATCGCTACATTTTGCAAAACCACAGACAATCCCAGCGTACATACCATCGGTGCTACATCCGGCGCCTTGCGCAGTGGCCTGAAGGCCACCGCCTCCACCAATATACCCAGCAGCGCAGCCCCGACAATGGCCAGCAGCAAGGCCGCCAATACATTCAGATGAAATACCGTAATCAGAATAAACCCCAAGAACGCACCTAACATATAGACTTCGCCATGCGCAAAATGCACCAGGCCCAGTACCCCAAAAATTAAAGCAAATCCAATCCCTACCAAAGAATATATACTACCCTGTGCCAGTCCGTTGATGATTTGTTGTAACAACATACAGGCCACCTCCTTTAACCTTTTATTCCGTAAATGGTTCGTAATGTCCATTGCGAATAACAAGTTTCGAAATCTCTTTTTTTACATTGCGATTTTCATCGAAAGAAGTCACTCCTGTTACGCCAGGGAAGTTTTGTATAGCAGCCAGCTTATCCCGTAAGGATTTACGATCAGTAGCACCGTCTTTTAATGCCTGGATAATCATATTTGCCGCATCATAGGCCTGTGCCGCAAACATCGTTGGATTTTTTCCATATTTTTCGTTATAGCTCTTTACAAACTCCTGTACTTCAGGCCTTGGATCTCCCGGGAAAAAGGAACACGTCATATGAAACCCCTCAACGGCAGATCCGCCCAGCTTCAAAAGTTCATCCGAATAAAGCGATGCCGTTCCAATCAGATCAATATTGAAATTCATTTTACGTGTCTGTTGTGCAATCAAAGCTCCATCTGTATACATACAACCAAGATATAGAACATCCGGATTTGCTTCACGGATTTTGGTTAAAATAGCACTAAAATCCTTTCCCTGTTCCGGCAGATAATCTTCTACATCGACAACCTCACCGCCAGCCTCTTTTACACCTTTAATAAAATTATCTTTGGCCACAACGCCCCAGTCATTATTGATATAGATAACGGCCGCCTTCTTTTTGTGAAGATCATTTACTGCATATTTAGCTACCACCGGACCTTCATCTGCCTGCGTAGCAATATTGCGGAAAATAAAGTTGCCTCCCTTGGTAAAATCAGGATGTGACGAAGTCGGAGAAAGCTGTACCAGACCATTTTTTTGATAAATTGGCGATCCGGCAAACGCTGCCGTACTAGTAAAATCACCAATAACTGCCATAATGGAGCTGTCAGCGACAAATTTTTGGGCAATATTAGCGGCTTCTTTGGGATCTGCCTTGCTATCACCAACGACAAGATTTAATTTTTTCCCATTTATGCCGCCTTCGGCATTCACTTTATCAACAGCCAAATCAATGGCATTTTTAAAAGAAGTTCCATATTCCGCATAATCACCACTCATCGGTGCTGTAAGAGCCAATGAAATTTCCTTTTTCTCAGAATTCCCACAGCCACCAATAATTCCTACAACCAGTAACAATAGACAAAGTACCGATAATCTTCTGTTCATAAAAAATCCTCCTCAAATATTGCTTTACTGCCTACAAATTCATCATTTTCCCCTCAAAAGGATTGCTTGTATCCGCCTCCTCTCGTTTGACTTTGCTCAAATAGCGATAGACAGTTGCTTCAGAAACCTTAAGCGTTTCAGCAATCCTGCCAATAGAACCTTTGACCAAAAAAACCCCATTTTTATTCAGTTTTCTGACAACCTCTATTTTTTCTTCTTGTGACATTCTTTCGGGAAGTATTCCACTTTCTTCCATAACACTCTCCATACTATCCATTGCCAGCTCCTCCGCTGAACTGCTAAAACGCTCGGTCGTTTTTTCCGGAAACTCCTGTGGAAAATGGAGCAGTGTTTCCAGATGATTTTTAAATTGGATAAATTTATCCATATCCATGTTGATGCAGATCATTCCTATAACGGCTCCCTTATGATCCTTGATAAAATAAGTAGACGATTTCACGACTTTCCCCGCAGCTGACAGACCACGATAATTTGTCACATAATCGTGACCAGCATAATTCCCTTTCATCACCTGCAGGACGAGATTCGTTGCCGGTGCTCCCAATTTTCGGCCACTGATATGATTGTTACGGATGCTTACTACAGAATTATGAAAATCAGCCACATCTTGTAAAACAACTTCTGCATCATTGCCGAGAACTTCCGCCAAAAAATCGACCAGGGGTATATATTTCTTTAAATAGGCATTTATCTCAATCACTCCTTTGCTCA
>JBOFWE010000412.1:0-10542 GCA_051653465.1 Selenomonadaceae bacterium
CATGCAATCCTGCCGATCGCTGGTAAAGGCGGCAGCAACTGGGGCTATGCATGGATTCCGAGCGTTGCTCCGCTCTGCGGCGGTGCTTTGGCTTATGTAGTAGCTACAGCTCTTCACCTCATCTAAGATTTAGTTGTAATTGATTCGGACCGCTTTGCTTGCGGTTGCGTTTTATAACAGAATAATACATTGGCTGACTTGACCGTTTTCGTGACGGGTAAGTCAGCCATTTGTATAAATAAATACTTATAGATTTATATGAATTGTGTGACAATTTAATTGCCGCGCAACTGACGATAGCAAAATATAAAAATTTTTGTTATCGAATCACAGAATTTTCCCGCAGTATACCCTCCGTGTGGTGGTTGTGTCTGACCCTGGTGATCTCCATCGAGAGCTTCTCTTGAGAAAAGTAAAGGCCGGCTAAAAACCGGGAATGTCGGAACCTTCCGACAAAAGACTGCTAGGCCAGAACAGGCCCCTAACATGCGGAAGATATAAATCATAATGGTCAAGAAAGAGGAGTGTTTTTTATGAAAAAGATTATCAACAAAACAGCAGATGTTGAACAGCAGATGATCGAAGGCATGGTGAAGGCTTACCCGCAGCATGTAAAAAAACTTGATTGCGGCAATGTAGTCGTTCGTGCCAACAAAAAAACGGATAAAGTAGCTCTCGTCAGCGGCGGCGGCAGCGGACATGAACCGGCGCATGGCGGTTTTGTCGGTGAAGGCATGCTCGACTGTGCGGTTGCTGGCCCTGTATTCACTTCCCCGACACCGGACCAGATTTATGAAGGCATCAAAGCCGTTGCAACGCCAAAAGGTGTTCTCTGCGTTGTGAAAAACTATACGGGCGATGTCATGAACTTTGAAATGGCAATTGATATGGCAAAAGATGAAGGTATTGAAGCGCAGTACGTTGTTGTCAACGATGATGTGGCCGTAAAAGACAGCCTTTATACAACGGGCCGTCGTGGCGTGGCCGGGACGATTCTCGTTCATAAAATTGCCGGGGCAAAAGCAGAACAGGGGGCATCGCTTGACGAAGTTGTCACTGTAGCCAACAAGGTAATCGCCAATGTCCGGACAATGGGCATGGCCATCAGTCCTTGTATTGTGCCGGCGGCAGGGAAACCTGGTTTTGAACTGGCAGAAGATGAAATGGAAATCGGTATAGGAATTCATGGGGAACCGGGAACGCATCGGGAAAAAGTTCGCCCCGCTGATGAAATCGTAACCATGCTGCTCGATAAAATCACGGAAGATCTTGACTTCGCCGGGCAGGAAGTAGCGGTTATCGTCAACGGCATGGGCGGAACTCCATTGATGGAACTGTTTGTTGTAAACAATAAAGTACATGATTATCTTGAAGCTAAAAACATAAAGATCTATAACACAATTGTAGGCAATTACATGACTTCCATCGAAATGGAAGGTTTTTCAATCACACTGCTTCGCCTGGATGACGAGCTCAAAGCGCTGTACAATGCAAAAGCAGATACGCCGGCTTATCAGAAATAAGGGCGGATCAAATTTCACGGGGGAAAGGACTAAATATTTATGGTAGATAACAAAAAAGTCATTGAAATATTGCAGGCAATTGTCAAAAAAATGGCGGAAGAAAAAGATTTTCTGACGGAGCTTGACAATAAGATTGGTGATGGCGATCACGGCATAAATTTGGCTCGTGGCTTTGCTGCGGTAGATGAGCAGCTTCCGGGCATAGCAGATAAAGATATTGGTACGATTTTAAAAAATACCGGGATGAAGCTGGTGTCGACTGTTGGCGGGGCGTCTGGTCCGTTGTACGGAACGGCTTTTATGAAGGCTGGCGGCGCAGTCGCCGGGAAAATGGAAGTCGGTGGCGAAGACTTTATTGCTATGATGGAAGCTGCCATTGAAGGGATAAAAATGCGCGGCAAAGCCGTTGAAGGTGAAAAAACAATGCTGGATGCTTTGTTGCCTGCTGTAAATGCGTTTAAAGAAGAATACGGCAAGGCAGCTGACTTTAAGGCAGCTTTTGCCAAGGCTCTGGCAGCAGCGGAAAAAGGCGTGGAATATACAAAGACGATCATAGCCACAAAAGGACGTGCCAGCTATCTCGGCGAGAGAAGTATCGGACATCAGGATCCAGGTGCGACATCAACGCTGTTCCTTTTACAGACGATTGGTCAAAAACTCTGAGCTTGACTTAGTAAAAACGATTTTGCAGAAAAATAATTTTTTTGCAACGGGAGGTACGGTTTATGATAGGGATCGTTATTGTTTCACACAGTCAGAAATTAGCGGAAGGTGTCGTTGAATTGGCTAAAATCATGGCTCCGACGGCACAGATTGAAGCCGCTGGCGGGCTTGATTACGGCGGAATTGGAACCAGCTTCACGAAGATCAGTCAGGCAATTGACAAGGTCTATTCAGAAGATGGCGTGGCTGTATTGATGGATATGGGCAGCGCCGTGATGACGACGGAAATGGTCATGGAAGACATGCCGGATCGCAAGATTAAGATGTTTGAGTGCCCGCTTGTCGAAGGCGCCGTCGTGGCGGCGGTGGAATCCTTGGCCTGCAACTCATTGGATGAGCTGGCAGAACGTGCTGCTGCTGCCGCAGCGATGAAGAAAATAAGCAACGAATAGTCTTTTAGCAATAAATGCCAAAGAAGCAATATCTTTGGCATTTATTTTTTTGTCAGCTTGCATCGGAGAAATATAAATGATATAATTGTTTAGTCATAAGACAGTTAGGTTTCAAAATACTAAATTTTGAACCTTCCCTGCCCCTTAAACGGGGCCAAAGTCCAAAGAGGGAGGTGATTTCGTGAGAAAGTACGAAGTCATATTCATTGTTAAACCGCTTGAAGAAGAACCAACAAACGCTGTAATTGAAAAATTCTCGAAGTTGATTGCTGACAACGGCGGAACAATTGAAAAAGAAGATCGTTGGGGTAAAAAACGTCTGGCCTATGAGATTAAAGATTGCACAGACGGCTATTACTGCCTGTTCTACGTTGCCTGCGAACCAGCTTGTGTAGCTGAGATCGACCGTGTAATGAAGATCACTGACGATATCTTAAAGCACATGATCGTAAAGTCTGAAGAATAATACAAAGCCAGGGAGGAATTGCCATGAATAAGGTGATATTGGTAGGTCGGCTTGCACGCGATCCGGAAGTGCGTTATACGCAGACCGGCAAAGCAGTCGCTTCGTTTTCGCTGGCGGTAAGCCGTCGGTTTAGTCGTACGAGCGATCAGCAGAATACAGCTGATTTTATTCCTGTCGTAGCATGGGAAAAACTGGCCGAAATTTGTGGGAATAATTTAATCAAGGGGAGCCAGGTTTTAGTCGAAGGGCGGATGCAGGTTCGTAACTATGATGCACAGGACGGATCGAAACGTTATGTGACAGAAGTAGTCGCACAGGACATTGAGTTCATGGGCAGCAAACCTGTAAGAGGCGCTGATGACCACACTGCGGCGGCTCCGGCATTTGGCGGGGCAAATTCCTTTGGTTCAGAAGTTCTCCCTGACGAAGAAATACCATTTTAAAGGGAGGTATGTTCGATGAGACGTGAAAGAGGAAGAAGACCGAGAAAAAAGGTCTGCAGTTTCTGCGTTGATAAAGTAGAAGCAATTGATTATAAAGATGTAGCGAAACTTCGTCGTTTTGTTACAGAACGCGGCAAGATTTTACCGCGTCGTATTTCTGGTAACTGTGCAAAGCATCAGCGCCAGGTTACTGTAGCCATCAAACGTGCACGCAATATCGCATTGTTGCCGTTTACTGCAGAATAAAAAAGAGAGCCGTTTGGCTCTTTTTTTTATGCATAAAAATAGGAGGATGGTTTGGATTTTACGGTAATAATGGGAATAAACATGAAATATTTCCTGTAAATGCTTGTATATCGAACAATAATAATGTATTATTATAAAATAAGTGACTGCTATTGTTTGGCTGAGTTGCCGGATAAGTTGCTTTAAGGGGCAAACTTATCGAAAGATAAGGGCGCAAAACCGTGGGTCTAAAGAATATTTCTATGACTGCCTGGTTGCATAAAAAGATACGCTTGACGGCGCTTTTGTGTGCAGCCTTTTTTTTTCGGCAGCAGGAGCGGGTGGAGCAGGCACAGCTGTATTGCCTTAATGGAATTGTCAAAAAAATATCAATTTTAGGAGAATGGATATGAAGTTGGAAATTTCAGCGAAAAGAAGCCAGGAGTCGATAAGAGCTTATGCCCTGCGGATCATACATAAGAATCTGCTGAAGATGAATTTGGTGCCGGGGATGGCACTGTCGGAGCAGGAGATTGCCAATGAACTGCATATCAGCCGGACGCCGGTTCGGGAAGCCTTTATTCGCCTCGCTCATGAAAATATTCTGGTTATTTTACCGCAGCGGGGAACTTATGTGGAAAAAATTGCTCTCGAACAGGTTGCCGAATCGATGTTTTTGCGGACAACGATGGAAAGTGAGGTCATGAAGCTGGCCTGCCGCTCGTTTCCGACTCGTAATATTGATCAGCTCGAAGCCTGCCTCGAATTGCAGCGAATTTCACTGAAACAAAAGGATTATCCGCGGTTTTTTGAACAGGATGGGATTTTTCATGGCAGTATATTTGCGGCTTGTGGAAAGCACCGTATCTGGCAGATGATTGAACAGGCAAGTCTTAATTACAATCGGCTGCGCATGATGAATTTGGCCAATGATGGGGAAAATGAGATGCCGATGCTGTTTAAGCATCATCAGGAAATGTTGGCGGCAATCAAGCAGGGGGATCTAGAGGCCGGGCGAATTCTGATCAAGGAACATGTGGGCAAGGTGTTTTCCAATCTTGATGATTTGAAGATCCAATATCCGTCATATTTTAAAGGCGGAACAGAAGACACCTTAATTTAGGAAGAATATTCAGAATTTGGTATATATCACTAAAATAATAAAATATTTACAATAGCCTCTTGAAAAATAGAAAAAGATAGGGTATTATAAGCTACAGTAATTGAATCATGTTTTAAGGTAATATAGGAAAGTGGAATTCTTGATTGTCGGGCAAACTTGTCGAAAGATAAGGACGCAAAGCCGTGGGTCTAAAGAATATTTCTATGACTGCCTGGTTGCAAAGTATAACTGGCACTACGTGTGCCTGTTTTCTGCAGCCAGGTTTTTTGTTTGTCCAAAAGTCGGATGGGCGGTGGCTGTAGCAGATAAAGGTTAGGGGGACTTGTGTTGAATTTGCCTGAATTGCGCAAAGATTTAGAAGATATTGTAAACAGAATGACGTTTCGCCAGCTGCTGTTTGTCGGAGCGGTGCTGAGCCTAGTGGTTGGACTGGCGAGTTACCTGTATTTATCTGGCCTCGAACGCCAGCAAGTGCAGCAGGAACAGCGGCTGGTCAATGTTGTCGTCGCGGTGGGAGATATTCCGGCGCACAGTGTGATCCGGCAGGAACAGTTAAAACTAATCCAGTTGCCGCGGGAAATCGTTTCAGCAGAGGCCATAATGGAACTTCAGGCCGCCGTGGGGAAGACGACAAGAAGTGATATTTTTTCCGGAGATATGCTGACGGAAAAACGCCTGTTGCTTGATGATAAAGCGGCCGGGCTTGTCGGCTGCATCCCGCCGGACAAACGGGCGATCTCGATAGCAATTACGGATACGACCGGAGTTTGTGGCTTTGCCCGCCCGGGGGACTGTGTCGATGTGATGCTGATCAGTGATAAGCTTTACAAAAATGCGGTATCCGGTGAATTGGTACTGCAAAATGTTCAGCTGCTGGGCCTTAACAAAAAAAGTGAGACCGGTAAAAGCGAGAGCGCGGAGGCACTGGCGAACGCCACTTTGGCGGTTACGCCGGAAGAAGCCCTGCGGCTGGCAGCGGCCCAGTCAAAAGGAATGATTTATCTGACCTTGCGCCCCCTGCAGCCGCGCGACAAATTTTTATTGATTCCAGAGGTGCTGACGAGCTTTGCCGGTGGGGCTGCTGCGGAGAGCAAACCGGCCGCATTGTCGCCACCAGCTCCGCCCGTCTGTACACCAGCTGCGGAACCACCCGCGCCCCCGCCAGGGCCGGCAGGCTATAGCCTTGAGGTTGTGCGTGGCAGTGAGAGCAGTCAGATTATCATAAGGTAAAGGGAGCCGTGAAAATGAAAAAAATGCGAAACATTGGGCGAATAAGTCTGCTGGTCAGTATATTCTTATTTTGCATAAACCCTGTGGCCAGCGCCCAGACAAATCTATTTTTGGATGTGAATCAGTCGCAATATCTCAATGCCGGCGGCAGCATAACGCGGGTGGCGGTAGCCAATCCGGAAATTGCTGACATCAAGGTGATTTCGCCGGAAGAAATGCTGCTAATCGCTAAAAAGGCCGGAACGACCTCCTTATACATATGGACCGACACTGGCATGCGCCAGGAATTTTCTTTAAGTGTTCAGGATGCCGACAGCCAGACCGCCGCTGTGATCACGCGCTTGATTGCCTGTCCGCAGGTGGGCGTTGAAAAACTGGGCGATAAGGTTTTGCTGCATGGCATTGTCGCCAATCAGCTCGAGAAAAACCGGGCGGAAAAGATCGCGGAGCTCTATGGCAGCAAAGTCGTGAATTTGCTGGAAATGGCAAATCCATCCCAGATCCGTCTGGAGGCAAAGATTGTGGAGATATCGACGGATCGTTTAAAAAAGCTCGGAATAGAATACGTAAATGCTTCAAAAATTGATACGACAAGCGGCATTGTGACGCTGAGCACAGCTACCGGTGTTCTGGGCTTTGGGCAGACGTTTACGAATTCCAAGGACTCTTCGCCAAACTCGAAAATTGGTTATGCGGATATCAACGCCACTTTGCAGGCACTGATTACGCATGGGGAGGCCAAGCTGCTGTCACAGCCGAGTGTGGTGACGATGAGCGGGGAAAAGGCCAATATACTGATCGGCGGTGAAATTCCCGTACCAATCAGCAATTCCGACGGACAGCTGTCCGTCGAATGGCACGAGTACGGGATCAAGCTCAACATTGAGCCGACGGTAAATGAGGATGAAAATATTACCAGCAAAGTCAGTGCCGAGGTAAGCACGCTGGATCCAAGCTCGGCGGCAGCCGTGAATTTAAGCAGCGGTTTATCGATTCCGGCGCTGCATTCGCGCAAAGCGGAAACCATGGTCAATATGTCTTCGGGCAGCACGATGGTGATCGGCGGTCTGATCGATTCGGAAGAGGGGCGGCAGCTTACAAAATTTCCGTTCCTCGGCGATCTGCCGATTATCGGCCAGTTTTTCCGCAGCACCTCGACGACAAAGTCCAAAAAGGAACTGGTGATTCTCGTGACGCCGACATTGGTGGATGAAAATACACCGGCGAAGATGTCGGCGGATATGAAGCAGATGGTTGATAATGCGGCGGAGGAACAGCAAAAAAATGAAGCCGGTAACAAAAAGTAAAGCGTGGTGAGTACTTTGCCAGAAGAAATAAACGGCAGCAATCTGATTACGGTGTTTAGTACTTCGTCGGCGGTAGGAAAAACACTGCTGAGCGTCAATATGGCCGCAGCGCTCGCCCAGGCGGGCAATTCAGTCTGTATCGTCGATCTCGATCTGCAGTTTGGCGATGTTTGCCATTATTTGCAGCTTGAACCGGAGAAAACTATTTTTGATGCCCAGCAGGCAATTGCCAAGAACGAAACGGATTTTTCGGCTGAGAAGTACAGTTTGTCTTATAAGTGTGGGGAAGTCGGATTTTCGGTACTGGCAGCGCCGCTGAAAATGGAGCAAGCGTATAACATAGCGGCACCGGCGGTACAGCGGGTCATCAACAGCCTGCGTCCGCAGTTTGATTATATCGTTGTTGATACGACGGCGGCGTTTAGTGAACTGAATCTGGCGGTAATGGATCAGAGCACGTTGATTACCTTTGTCGGCATTGTCGATTTTATCCCGACGATCAAGAATATGAAAATTGGGTATGATACGATGCGCAGCATTGGCTATGAAAAAGATCGAATTCGCTTCATATTGAACCGCAGTGACTCCAAGACTTCGATATCGCCTGAGGATGTTGAACAGCTGCTGGAAGAGCGCTTTTACCATGTTCTGCCCAATAATTTTTCGGCCGCAATGGGGTCGATTGACTGCGGCCTGCCCCTGGTGCTTGACCGCGAGCCGACGGCACTCGGGCGGAGTCTCCAGGAGCTGGTCACAAAATACACGACGGGAACGGCCGTGACTGCCGGTAGCAATAAATCCGTGAAATCCTGGGTGCGGCGGTTGCTGAAATAAGGAGAGGGAAGGAGGTCTGGAGATGAGGGAATACAGGGTGATCTTGATCGAAGAAAACCGGTTGATGCTCGAACGGATGGCCGGGGTGATTCGCAATACCAAGGATTTTCAATTGCTCGCCAAGGAAAAAGAGCTGCGGCTGGTATTGAGCAGCGATGTTTCACCAAATTTGATTTTGCTTGATATCGATGCACCGGGGAATATGGTAAAAGTCGGTGAAGTAGTCCGGAGTTTCCCCAAAGCGGCAATTTTATGCCTGGGGGCGCAGTGGGATGGGGAGACGGCAAGCACAGTCGTCAAAGCCGGGGCTAAAGGATACCTGATCAAGCCATTTACCAGTGAAGAGCTGGTGGAAGCCGTGGCAAATATCGGCAAGAGCGGCCAGGGCAACGATTGTGAAATCCTGACTTTTTTCAGTCCTAAGGGAAAAAGCGGCAAAACGACGCTGATTGCCAACCTTGCGCTGGCACTGGCTGAAAAGAGCCGGCAGCAGGTGGCCGTTATCGATGCGGATCTGCAGTTTGGTGATATGGCGGTATTCTTTAATCTTGAGCCGCAGAGTACAATTGTCGAAGCGGTGCGGGATATCAAGTTTCTGTCCCCGTTGACGCTGAATTCCTATTTTGTGCCGGTCAACGACAATGTCCGGGTGCTTTGCGGGACCAAGCGGCCGGAGCTGGCAGAGAACGTTCGTCCGAAGGATTTTTTCAATTTGCTGCAAATGGCCCGCAGTTTGTATCGCTATGTGCTGATCGACGTTTCCTCCGGGTTTAATCCCATTTCGGTGGCGGCAGCTGATGCGGCGGAACGCGTGTATCTGATGGCAATGATGAGTGGCGGGTTTGAACTTGAGCATATCCGGCGGGCCCTTGATGTTTTTAGTGTCTGGCCTGATTGCCGGGAAAAGCTCAAGCTCGTGTTTACCCGGGTTGAGCCCTGTACAAAGCGGGAACAGGATCATTTGAGTGAACTGGTCGCTTACCCGGTAAGTGCCGTGCTGCCGAATGAATATCTGCTTGTCGCCGCGGCGGCGAATAACGGGCGAATGGCGGCCGATATCAAGCCGGAATCCGGGTTGGCACGCTGCGTTGACCGCCTGGCGACGGCTATCTACAGTGGAGGTTGATGCTATATGGTTGGAATTGCTTTAGGCATCGGGCTGCTGGCATTTGTTGCTTTTCTGCTGGTGATCAAGGCCCTGACCGGCAGCAACAAAGCGGCAATCACCCGTAAGGTCCGCCGTTATGCGGGTAAACTGGATCAGACGATCTATGAAAAACGACAGCCAAAAACGCAGATAAGATATGCGGAGGAAGGCTTGCGGCTGTTGCGCTATATGGGAACCAGGCTGCGTGGGCTGCCGCAATCGAAAGGGCTTGAGATCAAAATGCAGCAGGCCGGCTGGCCGCTGCTTGGCTCGGAGTTTTTGGCGCTGCTCGGTCTCGTCGTAGCAGCGGGCGGAATCTTTGCCATGATGCTGACCATGCGATTTACATATGCTTGTTTAGGGGCGTTCTTCGCCGGGGCCGGCTTGCTGCTCTATCTGCGCAGGACAATTAGTTGCCGAAAAAATGAATTTTCCAGCCAACTGGGGGATGCCTTGGGCATGATGTCAAATTCTATGCGGGCCGGATTTAGCTTTATGCAGTCGCTGAAGCTCGTATCTAAAGAGCTGACACCGCCGGTTTCAGTCGAGTTTGCAAAAACCTTCGCGGAAATTCAAATGGGAGCAAGTGTGGAAACGGCACTTTTGAATATGGGCCGGCGGGTGCAGAGCCCGGATCTAAACCTGGTGATTACAGCGGTCCTGATTCAAAAGCAGGTGGGCGGCAATCTGGCGCAAATCTTTGACAAAATTGAGGCGACGATCGCCGAGCGCATTAAAATGAAACAGGAAATTAAGACGCTGACGGCGCAGGGGCGCCTTTCGGGCTGGGTGCTGGCAGCGCTGCCCTTTGTTGTGGCAGGAGCAATGTCTGTCGTTTCGCCCGATTATTTAAAGCCGCTGTGGGAAGAACCGCTCGGGCATATTTTAATTGGTGGTGGGGTAGTATCGGAATGTATCGGTTTTTTCTTCATTCGCCGGATTGTCACGTTAGATGTCTAAAGCCAGCAGGCTTTTTACATAGAAATAATTATTTTGAGGAGGAATTTATATGTTATCAATTTATTGGGATTATGTGAATGCGCGTTATTTGGGGCAGAAGGGACAGGGAATGGTGGAGTATGCGGTTATTCTGGCCATGGTAGTGGTTGTGGCAGCAGCCTTTGCTTCA
>JBOFWE010000413.1:0-4184 GCA_051653465.1 Selenomonadaceae bacterium
CCATGGCTTCAACTCGCCCTTGTTCATAGCCAATAGTTCCGTATGCGGTACTATCAACTACGGTAACTCCGGCTTTAATCCTGTGGTCTTTGCGCAGATTAATTTTATAGACGTCAACTTTCTGCTGGTCTGCCGGCAACGCCTGCCCGGATGCATCTTTTGTGATCGGCGTCACAACGGTCCTGTCGGTCTTTTCGAGAGCTGCTGGCGGCAGTGTAGGGTCATTGGCTGCAATCTGCTTTTCGACGATTGTCGCGGCTTTCTCTGCTGTCGGAGCTGTGACGTAATAATTGGATACTGGCTGCGTCTTTCCGGTCTGTACTTTATCAAGGGCTGTTTGCAGCAGCTTGGCGTTTTGCTCGGAGATATCCAGCTTATTTTGCAAGGCATTCACATTGTCGAGCAAGTCCTGCGATATTTGCACTGGTTGCTGATGCTGGGCTGCAGTGTCCGCCCGATGTCGGCCAATAAAATAGGCTCCAACCAACAAAATGATAAAGGTGCCAGCAATCAGCGGCACCTTGTATTTTTGTACAAATTCTTTTATTTTATCCATCAAATCACCCCGAATACCCTGCCAGCAATCAACGCCAAGAGGGTAATCCCCACGGCCCGGGTAATGGCAGCACCGTATTTCTGTACAAAATTCTGCTCTGCAGCCTTTACCTGACCAGCAAGCTCGTCGACGGCTGCCGCCGCCTCGGCTTTCAGATCATCAATTTTCTTTTCCAGTGCCGCGATCTGATCGGCAAACAATTCTTCCCCGCCGGCTTTCAATTGCATGATGGCAGCTTCCATTTTTTCGATGTCCTGTTTAATTTTCTCGTTCATTTCGATTCCTCCATTTTAATTTGATAGTCTGTAATCCCTCGAGCGATTGCACGGGCAAAATCATCCGCCCGGTCCCGGAGCAAGGTTGCATCATCGTCCTGGTCGATAAAGGCCATTTCGACAAGCACGGCTGGCATGTCGGTATTCCGCAGCACGGCAAGATTTGGCCGGTCTTTTATGCCGCGGTCAACGGTGCTGAGAGCATCGACAATCTGCTGCTGGATCGACTCGGCCAGTACCTCGGATGCATCACCATGCCGATATACTTCAACCTCGGTCCCCTGCGCCGACTGATTGGCCGCATTACAGTGCAGGCTGACAAACACATCCGCCAGCGAATCATTGGCTGTTTCGCAGACACACGGATAAGATGGGGATTCCCCTGCGAGATTATCCGACTGCAGCAATTCAACTTCGCAGCCAGCTGTTTCGAGATAGCCTTTGACCAATGTGCCGATATTTAACGCTACATAGCACTCCTGGAGATCAAGGTTTTTGTTTACGGCCCCGGAATCGATTCCCGGGGCGTGTCCTGGGTTTAAAAATACTCTCATTGATATCATCCTCTCTTATAGCTTACGCTCTGTTTTTATTTGGGCTAATTTATCTCTGACGAAATAGGGGAATAAGCTCCCCCATCCGCCACGGTCCGCATTTTCGATGATGCTAACAAGTTCCAGCACTCCATAGCCGCAAATAGCCATGTAGCGCAGGGTATTGGTATTAAGCATCAAATCGGCTCCATAGAAAAAGGCAACGACTATAAAAATCGTTGCCTTTTTCAATATGCCCCTAAAACCGATCTGGCTAGAAAGTTGCTTTGTTTTCCACCCGGCATACATCCCTGTGATGTAGTCCAACGAAACGAAAAACATCAACATTTCGATCTGGACATCAAACCCTCCTATCGCCCGTGAGATTGCAGCTCCTGCAATTCCTGCAATGGCCAAAATTTTAAGCTCTGTTGTCGAATACAAATTCAGTAAAAAGTTAAGTACCATGTTATCATCCTTTCGATTTTATGCAGCTTTTTCAGCAGCTAGTTTTTCAGCGACCAGCATCTGATATTCATCTGGGACTACCGGCAAGCTATTTGTATTGCCTTCAGCTGAGATTGCATATTTGCCGCCTTTTACAAGCAGAGCATACACCGGCACCATATATTTATAGATCATTTCGAGATACCCCCTTCCAGTTTTGCGATTCTAGTTTCCTGGGCAGCAAGTGCTTCGGCGATTGCTAATAGTGATGGATCCACCGGCTCGACATCTTTGATAGGCGTAGCCACGGCCGGCAACTCGCATGCGACAATTTTTTGTGTTGCAAGATCGATTTTTCGCAAGCCTTGATGATTCATGCAATCTTGATGTGTGCTTTCGTCGATTTCGATATAAGGCGCCGGGATATTCGCATAAGCGATATCGTCGGGATAAAATCCTTTGATTGCGCCCGTTGCGGCATCGTAATTTACTTTTATCATAATTTACCTCCTTAATATCCTATTGCAATAACGCTAGGCTTAACGTTATAACCGCCGGTATTCGTAGAACCTCTCTGAACTGTTATAGTAGAGTTAGTCTTTGAATGGCAGGTGTACCAAGTATCATCTATGACAGCAGAATTAGCTTCTGTTCCTACAACTGCTGTTAAAATTCCATTTGGAAAGGTTATTGGTAATGTTATTGTTTGCAAAGCATCATTTGCCGTAGAAAAAGATCCGTAAGCCCATTGTATAATTAACCCAGTAGGCAGCTTTTGATATCCATTTCCACTTATGTTTTTTGCAAAATCGGCCGCATATGTCGTTTTATCAACTTTACCAGCCATTTCATTTGCTAGCGCTGTAATATCAATTAAACCTTGATTCGTCTCGGCATCAAAGGCTTTTACGCAATACAGAACCTTGATTGTTTTAGGGCGATTTTCGTCAGCCGTAGGGACTACACGGCTTGCATCAAAGTCAAGCCTAGCGTTATCATTCGGACCAACTGATGCATTACCAATATACCCGTTACCCACAGCAGAGAACGCTCCACCCACTACATTACCGGTACTACCGCTGGGATAGTCGGAAAATGGCGCTGCGTACCCAGTAATATTCCGTATCGCATCACCCTGCCACTTGCCGACGTCGGCCACTGCCCCACCTCGGAAATAATCAAGCAATCGCGGCAGTCTGAACGTCGTGCTGCCATCACCCGTGGAATATGCGCCGACAGACGTTTGTGCTGCAGCCTGTGTCTGCCAGTCTGTTTCGCTGAGCAATGGCGCATTTGCCTGCACCCATGCCCATAAGTCCGGATAAGTCGCACGACTGACCAAAGCACCAGTATCAAGGGCAAGCTCCCCGGCTTCTGGCTTTTTCGACAGACGTGCGGTGATTGTCCCGATTGGCACGCCGCCGGCTTTTTTTAAGGCTGCATGAATGTCGGGATGCGCACCGGTGTCAGCGTTATGGGCTGCGAAGGCTGGTGCGTGGGAATCTGCCTTTGTATCATGCGCTGCAATCAATGTATTGGCAGTCTTTACGGTAAGCAATCCCGCTGCATCAATTATCGCCGTCACCTGGCTCGTATTACTGATTGAAATACTGAGATTGAATTCTTCTGAGACAATCGTTGCCCCGCCCTCGGCCTGCAAATAATCAAAATTAGAATCTGTCGTAATTGCATAAAGGATTTCCCCCGCGTCCGGATCTGTTGCAAATAACCCCAACTCTTTGATGTTATAACCCGTTTCCAGTCCAACATTTGTAACTGTGCCTGTAATTTTACATATCCCAGTACTCTGGGGATCGATCGTTGTTATCCCGATAATCTGTTTCGGACTAACCAGGTCCGTTAGCCCCTCAAGTGTTTGTGATCCACTAATTACACCATCGCCAAGCTTTATTTTTGTTAAATGCAACAATGTCGTACCAGCCTCTACTTTTGCCTGCAGGGCTCGACCTTTTGTGGTCAAAATCATTCCTTGCCAATTAGCCATTTATTGTAACCTCCTTATGGATATAATGGGCGCTGGAAAAATATTGTTCCCCGCCCAAATCAGGCATATTAAATGCCGGTAGTCCGATTTCTGCTGCCTTGTGCTGCCACTGGGCTCCACCAAAATAAATCATCTGGCTGGCGGTCCGCGAAAATTCTACACCATCAAGCCAGCTCCGCGTGTTTTTTGTGAGGTTGATTGCTTTAACCAGTTTATTGATTGTTTCCGTGCTGGCCATCGGTCCGGTAATCAATGCCACCTTGAAATGATACGGATTCCCGCCGTATTCAAACCATTCCAGGACCTTCGCACCTTCGAGGATCGCCGTCACTACCGTCTGCACAGCGTATGGCGTTCCTTTATGTCGA
>JBOFWE010000414.1:0-1509 GCA_051653465.1 Selenomonadaceae bacterium
AGGATTGCGAGGGTCGGATTATGGTGGAAGATATTTTAGATAAGAAAATAGCAAGTCCCCAGCGTACGCTTCTTTCCGTACACGGTATTCATAAATCCTTTGCCAAAAACCAGGTACTCAAGGGTATTGAAATGGAGGTTCGCGAAGGGGAGGTACTTGCTTTGATCGGCGGCAACGGTGCCGGCAAGAGCACTTTGATGAAGATCATCATGTGCATTTATCGTCAGGACCAGGGGGAAATCTGCATCAGTGGCAAGACGGTGGCCAATTCAAAACCGCTGGACGCACTCGAGCATGGGCTCTATCTCGTGCCGCAGGAACCGATGCTGTTCCCCAATATGACGGTTGAAGAGAATATCGTCGTCGGCTTTAAGGAAAAACCGGGGCTGTTACATAAGCGGCTTGTTGAGCTTCTCAGCCGGCTGGGCTGGGAAATGGACTTAAACCGTAAGGCACTGACCTTGTCGATCGCCGAGCAGCAGCTGGTGGAACTTTTACGCGGCTTGCTACGCAACGCGAAGCTGTTGATTCTTGATGAGCCGACGAGTGCCCTGACCTTTAATGAAGTGCAGTCGCTGTTTAAGATTATCGAGGATCTCAAGAAAAAAAATATCGGCATCATCTATATTACGCATCGACTGGAAGAGGTTTTTGAAATTGCGACCGATGTGGCGATCATGCGCGATGGGGTGATCACACTTAACGGACCGGTTGCTGATTTTACCCGGGAAATGCTGGTGCAAGGATTGCTGCCACCGGATGTAAAAGAGAACAAAGCAGCGTTTACCAGCCGCTTGCCGGATTATGAGAATTTGCAGCCAATTTTCAGCCTCAAGGAATTTTCAGGTTATGGCTTTAAAAACATCAGCTTTGACGTGTATCCCGGTGAGATTTTAGGGCTGGCAGGAGTGGTAGGCGCCGGGCGGACGGAATTGGCGACGACAATTTTTGGCCGGGACCGGGTCCTGGGCGGGCATGTTTACCTCGACGGAGAGGATATAACCGGACTGCCGACAGCGCGCGTTATTGAGAAGGGCATTAACTATGTGCCTGAGGACCGGCGGCAGGATGGGATTTTTCGGATCGGTGATATCGGCTTGAATGTCTCCTGCGGGGCGTTAAAGAAACTCAGCCGCTTTTTTATGGATTTTAAGGCAGAACGGGAAATTACGCAAAACTACATCCGCGATCTGCATATTAAGGTGACTGGCCAGAAACAAATGATTGGCAGTTTGTCTGGCGGGAATCAGCAAAAGGTCGTCATTGCCAGAATTTTGGCGACGCACCCGAAACTGATCATTCTCGATGAACCGACCCGCGGGATTGATGCTTCGGCCCGCGGTGATGTATATGCCATTATCAACCAGCTCAAGGAAAAGGGCTTTTCGGTGCTGTTGATTTCTTCGGATATGGAGGAAATCATCGAATTGTCCGACCGGGTCATCACGATGTTTCAGGGATCGGTAAACCATACCTTTCAAAAAGCGGATATCAGTGAAACGAGTTTAA
>JBOFWE010000415.1:0-1248 GCA_051653465.1 Selenomonadaceae bacterium
ACCCGGTTGCTTGGTCGCTATGACTTATCATTGAAACCATTGACACAGCCGTCAGAAAAAATGGCTGCGTCAGAAAAAAAGGAAGATGCTGTGCTGGAAGAAGAAATACCGGGAATAAATGAAACGATGATTGTTGGCAAGACAGTACGTGGGGGGCAGGAGGTCATCTGTAATGGCTCTGTTATTATCCATGGTAATGTCAATCCAAGCGCAACGGTGATTGCCGGCGGCAATATTCATATCCATGGAACTTGTAGGGGGATTGTTCACGCCGGGGCCTTTGGCAATACGAAGGCCTATGTAATAGCCGATCACATGATGGCGATGCAGATTCGGATCGCGGAACTTATTGCCAGGGCACCGGACTATGTGGAAAAACCAGATCATATAGAGCGAGCGGTCATAAAAAATGGGCAGATCGTCATTGAGCCAGTAAATAGAAATGAGGGGGCACGTGCATGAGTGAAATAATCGTAATTACTTCAGGCAAGGGCGGCGTCGGCAAGACGACGACAACAGCAAATTTGGGTGTGGGCCTTGCCATGAGGGGCAAGAAAGTCGTACTGATTGACACGGACACAGGGTTGAGAAATCTTGATTTGCTGTTGGGGCTTGAAAATCGGATTATGTATGATTTAATCGATGTCACAGAAGGCAGGGTTCCCTATAAAAAGGCCCTCGTTCGCCATAAAAAACATGAGACTCTGTATTTGTTGCCAACATCGCAAATAAAGGATAAAACGGCACTGAACCCAGCGCAGCTGGTGACACTTTGTGAAGAACTTCGTCAGGAATTTGATTACATACTGATTGACTGCCCGGCAGGAATTGAACAGGGGTTCAAGACGGCAATTGCTGCTGCTGACTGTGCAATTGTAGTAACTATGCCGGAGATTTCAGCTGTCCGCGATGCAGATAAGATCATCGGCGAGCTTGGTCGGGCTGATAAGGAGAACATAAAGCTTATCGTTAATCGTATTCGTCCACAGATGGTCCGCAGTGGGGATATGCTCGATATGGATGATATTGATGAGATTTTGTCGCTAGAGTGCATAGGGCAGGTGCCGGATGATGAGCTTGTCGTCACTTCAACAAATCGCGGGGAACCGGTTGTCAGCAATAAGGATTCTTTGGCAGGTAAAGCCTATAGCAACATTGTCGGCCGCATCTGCGGTGAGGAAATTCCGTTTTTAGAATTTGGCGAGGAAGGCTTTTTCGTCAAATTAAAACGCGTATTTGGTTGGTGAG
>JBOFWE010000416.1:0-1604 GCA_051653465.1 Selenomonadaceae bacterium
TAAAGCATCAATTGCCGCCACTCTGGCACGTGACACACTCTTTAACTTCATCACGCAGAAAGCCCTGGCCTTGGGCGCGGTCACTCCCGCTAATGAAAAAACCTTTTTACAGGAACTCTTTTTGAAAAAACACGCAGGCGGTATATACGATCCAACCGGCTGCGGCATATATTTTGAAAAATCCGTCGCCGTCTGGATCGACGATAACGGCCACATCCTGGATGAGTTAGCCCATAAGAAATAAAGAGCAAAAAGCATTCTTCGCGAATGCTTTTTGCGTTCAGGCGGTCTTTTCGCCAGCCCTTTATTCCGTTTTGTGAATTAAATATCTAAATACATCAATCATACATATTGAAAGAATTCTTGCGTTTTTGTATAATTAATTATATATATGTATTAAATATTTTTAATGGATGTGATAACTCATGGCAAAGATATCCGGTATTGATAATTTAGACGATAACACAGAAAAACGCTTGCAGGCATATCAGCAGTATTACACCTATATGCAGAATAACCAACCATCGCCAGCAAGCAAAGTTGCTGATTCAAGTACTGATGCCAGTGCAGATGCGACAGAACAAGACACGAACGATCTTTATCAAAAAACAGTATCCGCCACTGGAGCTGCTTATGACAGCAAGGGTCGCCGAACAATCGATTTCACAGCATATACCAAGACAAAATTCGTCTCCCAGAGTCCGCCGGATGTGACAGCTGCTATGTCCTCACAGCTATTTAATTCGCTCGATGAGGATAAGGATCGTTTGCTTGAAAGCGACGAATATTCCCGCAGCACGAGTCTTAGTAAAGCACCGCCAAAAAGCAATGAAGTGTCTGATTTATAATAAAGCCGATAACAACATACCTTCGATAGACCTACATGCCTTTTTTAAACCTTATAATACAAATTGGGTTATGGGCGTCTTGTGTATGGACAAATTATGGAAGCCCAAACGAGATAAAAGTAAAGCCCGGCTCTTTGTATGGCAAAAAGAGCCGGGCTTTTAACATTGATATCGCAATGATTTCTATTTTGTCATTTATGAGCCTAAAGTAGAGCCGCTAAAATAAAAACAAAACATAAAATTTTGAACAATACAGTACTTTAGTATGCTGACAAATTACAGGAAAAGCGTTATTCTAAATTTGGCAGGTAATATATTTTAACAAAGGAGTCATTTTTAAATGAAAAAAATTTGTCTTTTAACAACATGTATCGCACTTATAACCACTACGGCCTTTGCTGTACCACAGACGAATATCAAAAAAGGCCAGACAGCTGTTGATATAAGTATATCGGCCCCAAAGGATACATTTAGCGGCGAGTCTATCGCTTCTAAAGCAAATCCTGATTTTGGTATAACCACGGGGATAAGTGATACCTACGCCATTCAGTACAAATATCACGGATTAAGCACAGCAACCGCGAATGATCCTGATATATCTGATCAAGCCGATATAACGATGCAGGAATTTAATCTTATTTACAAAATAAACCCCAAAACAAATATTTTTATTGGCATTAATAAATTCTCCGGGAAAAATTATTTATCGATAGTCAATACGGATGTTTCCGCAGATTTCGAAAGTAAAAATAAAAT
>JBOFWE010000417.1:0-1382 GCA_051653465.1 Selenomonadaceae bacterium
GGTGAAATCGGATACCTATCCGGTATCGACATCGCTGCTCGTTGCCGGATTTACTGATAAAAGTCTCGACTTTCTAAAGGGAAAACTGGCACCGTTTGCTTTGGTGCCATATAGTGGTGGCTCCATGAGCTCGACGGCAGGAGCGGTGCAGCGGAATGCTTCGCTGCAGCCCGGCAGCAGTGTCAGTGCTGCTTTTGTATATGGTGACTTTACCGTAGGAGCCACCGGAACGGTAACGGCTGTTGATGGCAGCCGGATTTTGGCCTTTGGCCATCCTTATACGTATTTGGGAAATGTTAATTTTTTTATGACGGATGCGAGTGTTATCGGGGCGGCCGGATCACTGACCAATGGAACGAAAATCGCTTCTTTTGGCAATATCATCGGGCGGATTAATCAGGATCGTTATTCCGGGATCAGCGGGATTATTGGAACTTTCCCCAGTGTTGTGCCGATTCAGGTCACGGTGAAGGATCGCCAGACGGATCAGGAAACGACTTATTCCTCACAGATTGCTTATGATGAAAAACTATTGCCGGCAATTGGCCCGTCGATTGCCTATGCAGCAATGGATAAGACGATTGACCGACAGGGGCTCGGGACGGCAAAGGTTTCCTTTGAAATTACGACCAGTGCAGTTGATGGGGGAAAGATCGTCCGCGATAATATGTATTTTAATGGGGCTGATGTTGGCCCAGCAGCTGTATCAGAGCTGGGCCAGGTATTGGATCTTCTTTGCTATAATGATGAAGGCGAGGCGGATGTTCTGGGCATAAAGGTCAAGGTCGAGCTGGCCGAGGGTCGGCAGACGGCATCGCTTTTAGAGGCTGTTCCGGACAAACCAAAAGTGAAGCCGGGAGATACCTTGAATTTTAAGGTGAAAATCAAACCGTATCGCCAGCCGGAAGAAACAATTGCAGTTCCTTATACGGTGCCGAAGACACAGGCTGATGGGCCGCTGAATCTTGAACTTCGCGGCGGTGGACTGGTACCGGTGATGCAGCTGTTGCAGCAGGGACTGGTAAGTGGTGCAGATCTTGAAAACAAACAGTCCTTCAAGGATAAAATAAAGGAATTTTTGCAGACAAACAAGAATAATGAAATCATCATTACGCCGGCTGTTCAGCCGTTGATGACGGAAAAAGAGCAGATGGCAGCAGTCGAGCAGGCCTTCCAGCAGTCACAAAAAAATCAAACTACGGCTAAAGCATCTGCTGCGCCTGCAGAACCGGCTAAGTTTGCTACGCAGTACATTATCGACAATCTAACGCATGTAACTTTGCAGGTTGAAAAAAAGAACTGAGAAAAAGGCCGCCTATAGTGAGGCTCTTGATTGAGGATAAAAGCAAAAGCGCTGTAAAACAAAAGTTTTGCAGCGCTTT
>JBOFWE010000418.1:0-1240 GCA_051653465.1 Selenomonadaceae bacterium
TGTCAGTTTTCTATGCACAAAAGCTATTCAAACAATGCTTTTATGTCATAATTTATAATTATACGGTATTTTTGTTGAAATTACTAGTAGTTGTTATAAAAATATATAATATACATCTTGCATACTATTATTTTTAGCTATTCGTCATCTATTACTTAATTTAATTGTATAAATTGGTCGATATAGTTATAAAAATAACGTAATACTGATTATAAAACAAAAACAAGGCCATGTATTTGGATACACAGCCTTGTTTTTGTTTTATTTTTTGCAATATTTTCAGCAGCAATTTTATATCTTAGCAGAAAATCCAAGTTTTTCCAGCTATTTTTAGTAAATTCTCCCTCTTTTGCTTGTATTAAAATGTATACTTTATACATTATTCAAATACTCCACCACAGCTGTCGCAAACAACGGACTCGACTGTGGGTTCTGACCGGTAATAAGATTGCCGTCCGTAACCACATATTCCTGCCACAGGTCCTGGCGGCTATAGACAGCCCCTAAGGCCTGCAGTTTATCCTCCAGCAAAAACGGGACCAGTTTTTCGAGCTGAACCGCATATTCCTCCTCGTTGCTAAAGCCCGTAACCCGCCGACCGGCTAAAATGGAGCTTCCATCAGCAAAAGAAGCCTTTACCAAAGCTGCCGGTCCGTGACAGACCGCTGCCACCAGCTTGTTTTGTTCCATAAATTCGGTCAAGAGCGAAGCGAGTGTCCCATCGCTTGCCAGGTCAAACATCGGACCATGCCCCCCCGGCAAAATTACCCCGGCATAGGCCTGGCGGTCAAGGGCAGACAAAACCTCGGTTGTCTCCAGCCTTTTCGCAGCGACCTGCCACTGCGGCAAAATTTCACCTTGCACGCTGTTGGGATCAAGCGGCGTCTTGCCGCCGAGGGGACTTGCCACCGTAACGTCATAACCGGCTGCAAGCAGGGCCAGATACGGCACAGCAAATTCCTCCAGCCATAACCCGGTGGGATGATCTTTTCCCATCGTATTTACATTTGTAACTACCATCAATACTTTTTTCTTCATCATACATATTTTCTCCCTTATTTTTATTTTTAAGTGACCATTCGTATTTTAAATGACAACACGAAATCTTCGTGTCATTTCTTCCCCTGACTCAGGGGCGCAGCAGCTGGTGAAACAGCACATCGAGATCTGCCTGTACCGGCGCCACCGATTTTTCCACCTTCATTCGCAGCAGACTTCCCTGCCACACATCCCAGACAAT
>JBOFWE010000419.1:0-3309 GCA_051653465.1 Selenomonadaceae bacterium
CGAAACAGCAAGTCGGCCTGCTCCCGTCTGGAGAATTCCGCTTCCCAAAGTTTATTTTGCTGCGTCATTAAAAGATCTCTCTTTTCGAGAATATTTTTTTGTACAATCGCACTCGACTGAATGTATAAAAGATAATACATTGCTGCAAACAACGCATATGCGATCAGGGAAACCGCCGTTCGCCATTGCTCGCCCTCCCACCGCCAATACGGAACCGGATAGTAGAGCAGACACACCTGCAAAATCAAAAATAAAAACGGCACAAGAACTGCATTTCGCCACTCTGTATCCAGGGTATCTACCAGCTGGCGAAATCCCGGGCGAATATATTTAAAAAAGATAGGTATGATTACCATGTACAGCAGCAGCCGTATCACAACATATTCTATATTGTAGATTAAACGATCCGTGTCCAGCGTGAGCCGGTCACTAATATAAGCAACCCCTATATAAAGGTTTAAAAAAGTAAAAAACTGAAACAAGGAAACAAAAAAAGGATCTGCCGAACAAAAAAAATACCAGGTCCCCGAAATTGCCAGGGTAATGGCAATCGCAAAAAACTCCATCTTGGAAATACTGAATACTAGCATTCCGGCAAAAAACAGACTGATCATCACGAGCATCGAGCTAAGCGCAATCGTTACATTTTTTCTGACCGGCTCGCGCATTTTCATGGTTGAAGTTGTCATCAGAACAAAACAGCCAATTGCTTCCAAAAATCCAATAAATAAGATTGCATAATATAACATCCAGTGTCCTCTTATCTTCCATCTTTTAACTGCTTAAAAATTATATATTTGTATTCATCTGCAGATAAAAAAATTTTTCTTTCACTTTTTTATAGCTCCTGTAAGGAATCGCTACCTTTTCCCCCGTATCAAAAAAAATATATTCCTTCGTAATCTGTCTGACATATTTAAAATTCAAATTAAACGAAGCGCCACAGCGAAAAAAATTCTGGTTAGAAGACAACTGCTGAAAAAGCTCCGCTGAAGTCATGCGAACTTCTACAGCTTCTCCTCCGATTGTATGTATCGTCTGATAGTTCTTTCTGGCCGTTTCCGTGAAGACAATATCCTGATATTTCAGGCAGACAATTCCGGCAGAGGTTTTCAGCATCAGTTTTTCAGCCTGCACCGTAGCAGTATTTTTAAAAACTTTATGCAACGCTGCAAAGAGCTCATTTTCTGCATAAGGTTTAACCAGATACTGCGCAGCATCGACTGCGAAAGCATCGAGTGCATGTTCCTGTGAGGCTGTAATAAAAATGATTCCCGCTTCAGCATTCATCTGGCGGAGCTCTTTTGCTGCCTCAATCCCCGACATTCCTTTCATGTAAATATCCAGCAACACGATATCAAAAGAATGGTTTTCTTCTGCATGGCAAAGAAGCTCCAGCGGAGCGGTAAAAAAATAACTTTTCATTTCATATTGAGGGTACAATTCCATATAGTGCGCTAACATAGCACGCATAGCATAGTGCGTCGAAATATCGTCATCACAGAAAGCAAGATGAACCATACTATAAATTTCTCCCTTTACCATAAGCATTAACTTTTTTTACAGTATATCACCAAATTTAAACTTATCAAAGTACTCATCCTTCAATAATACTGCCTAAAAATAAGCAATGGTAACGTATGTAAAAGCCACACTATCGCATCGCAATACTTAAACATCTTATCAGTAAAAAACAGGTCCATTCTCAAAAGAAAATTGACCTGTTTCTCGTTGACTATTTACTTGAAGTACAAATTATATTCTGTGTGTCGTTTACAATTTCCGCAATTGTAATTTTTCGCATCTCATTCTCCATGGCACGTTGTATTTGGAGAAGCCTTTTATCTAATGACTTATGAATGTTCTCACCAACGGGGCAGGCCGGATTGGGATTTTCATGAAAATGAAATAGCTCTCCCTTTTCTACACATTCAACCGCTGCGTACACATCAAAACAAGTAATTTCCTCCAGCGGTTTGGCGAGGGATGCCCCACCCGTGCCTCTGGTTACATGAATCAAGTTTGCTGTTTTTAGCTGCTTTAGGATCTTGCGGATTACGACCGGATTAACATTTACGCTGCCCGCAAGAAACTCACTTGTTATTTTATATTCTGCCTGAAAGATATCAATGCATGCAAAAACATGGATTGCAATGGTAAATCTACTGGAAATCTGCATCGTTAACTAGTCTCCTCATTTGAATCCTGTCACGGAATATAAAATATCATAAAGATACCCGCGCCGTCAAATATACTGCTCTTCAGGGCCTGTTTTTCTACAAGAAGATCCAGCAAGGCTTACTATGCGTCAGATTAATATTTTCTTATTCGGCCACAACGCTAATGCGCTGCTGTATATGATTGCCCTTAACCGCTTCATCAATCATTGCTAGCGCATAATCCGCATAACTGATAACACTTTCCCCTTGGGAATTCAAGGTGAATTCTTCCCCCGCAAGAATGTATTTGCCGGTTTTTTCCCCTTCTGCCTGAAAATCTGCCGCCGGACTTAGATACGTCCAATTTACATCCTTTCTCTGGCGCAATTCACCAAGTGCCGCCGCCATTGCCATCGCCACAGGCTTATATGCCTCCGGGAAATTGGGGGCATCTGAAACGACAGCGGTATGCTCTGCATTCACATAAAGACTGCCAGCCCCGCCGACAACGAGCAGACGCGTATCGGTTCCGCTGAGAAGATCACAGATTTTCTTAAGGGAAGAACTATGCTGCGACAAATCCCCCTCTATCCATGTGCCAAAAGCATCCACCACCACATCAAAGCCCTTAAGATCCGCTGGCATCAAATCAAATATATCTTTTTGCAAAACATGCTGCGCCGCCGATTTATTTTCCCCGCGCACAACCGCGGTTACCTCTAAGCCTCTGGCTACGCCCTCTTTGACAATAAGCCTGCCTGCTTTACCATTTGCACAAATAACTGCTATTTTCATTTTATTTCGCTCCTTTATATCTTTGTTGTAATCACAATTGTTACAACCAAATAATATCACCGCTTTGTTGTAGTGTCAATAGTTACATCAAGACTTTTATAAATTTAAAATTTTTACACCGACTTGCCAATAAAAAACAGTGTGTGCCAGCGTAGATGATCTCTAAGATCGATCTATGCTGGCACACAAAATTGAACTCTTATTCACTCTCTCGCTGACTTTCGCAGTCAACGTTCTGCCTGTTTTCAAGCAATAAAAAAGGCCCCGCGCAAGCCACGCGAAGCCTTAAATTTACTACTGGCAGAGAGGGTGGGATTCGAACCCACGGTCCCTTGCGGAACACTTGATTTCGAGT
>JBOFWE010000420.1:0-5105 GCA_051653465.1 Selenomonadaceae bacterium
GAAAATATAACAGCGCCGCCATAAAAAACAGCGCCAAACTTCCATAAAGCAAGTTTTTACGACCAATTACCTCCATGTAGGTTCCTGCCAAAAGCCGTGCAATAAGTCCTCCAAGGACAAATATTCCCGAAGCTAACCCGGCTTGGCTTTGTGAAGCATTGAATTGTTCAATAGCATACGTTGTCATGGCCGTCATTAACAAGTAAAAAACCAAAGAAATACATAGCATCATTGCAAAAATAAGGCTAAAATCTTTTGTCCATAAATTCACTTTACTCACCATAGCAACCCCCTATTTATTTAAATAATTTATCTGTTCAGCAGCATCCGGTTGAACTTTATACCAAGCCGCATACATAACTGGCAACACCAGAAGCGTTAAAACTGTAGCCCCCAACAGCCCCGCCGCAATTGCCACAGCCATAGGGCCCCAGAAAACACTGGACACTAAAGGTATCATGCCTAAGATAGCGGCTGACGCCGTTAGTAGAATTGGGCGAAACCGGATAACGGTTGCGTTAATAATGGCATCCCATAAGGATTCTCCAGTTTCCACCTGCTGATCAATTTGGTCCATTAAAATGACTGTATTACGCATAATAATTCCGGCCAAAGCCAAAATTCCTAATTGAACCACAAACCCCATCGGCTTTCCCGTTAATAACAGTCCAATCGATACACCAATAATACCAAGCGGAGCTGTCAACAAAGTTAATACCATCTTGGGGATATTCTGCAATTGAATCATCAGTAAAATCATTATCGCAATAATCATCATAGGTAACGGTTCGAAAATAAACTTGGATGCCTTAATGCTGGATTCTTTAGAGCCATCATATTCAATGCTGTAGCCCGCCGGCAAAGAAGCACGTAACTCGGCAAGATTATTATATACTTGGGCCGCTACATCATCACCGGTTAGACCCTCATTAATTTCAGCCTGTACAATAATCATTGGTTTTAGATTATAACGGTAAATCAATCCATTTTCCGTATCGAAACTAATTTTAGCAATTTGATCAAGCGGAACATATTTACCGTTACCAATGTTGATATTGAGGTCCTTAAGACGCGAAAGATCATTACGGTCATCGCCATCAAAGCGAAATACCATATTAATAGTTTTGTCGCCTTCTCTAAACTGGGAGATATCCGAACCTGATAACTGGGCTTGCAGAGAGGTGGCTAATGATTGAGAAGCAATCCCTAACTTTCTGGCCTTATCCTGATCAATTTCCAAATGTATAATTTTACTTTTTTCATCCCAGTTCAAATTTGTACTTTTTACACTGGGATTAGCTGCCATCACCGTTTCGACTTGCTTCGCAATTTCCCGGACTTTATCATGATCGTAGCCTCTTACCCGCAGCATCACCGGATAATCTGCACTCGGTCCGTTAGCAATGACTTTACTATGCGCTTGTACCTCTGGAAACTCATCATTTAATAACTTATTTAACTTAAGCCGTAATTGGTTTCGTGCCGCATCATCTTTGGCCACAATGACAAATTCAGAAAAATTGGTTTTATTAAAAGTCGGCTCAAAGCTCAAGACAAAACGAGGAGCTCCTTCCCCCACATGATACGTATAATAATCGATTAATGGATCGCCCTCCAGTTTTTGTGCAAACTGACGCGCTATTTCGTCACTGTTGTGGGCAGAAGCGCCTTCCTGCAATTTTAATTGAAGAATAAGCTCCGGACGAGTAGATGATGGGAAAAATTCGTGTCTGACCAATCCCAATAAACCAATGGATGCGATAAAACAAACTACCGTAGCCGTTAACACCAGCTTACGGTGCTTCAGACACCAAATCAAAACATTTTTAAACAGCAAATAAAATTTAGTATTATGTAACTTCGCTTCTTCATCGTTATTGGCTTTTGGTTTAATTCTTATGAATAGATACCCTAATAAAGGCGTGGCCGTCCCAGCTACAATCCAGGAAATAAGGAGTGCTATCGCTACTACGGAAAAGATCGTTGCGCAAAATTCCGATGCGCTGCCAGGGGCGAAGCCAACCGGAATAAACCCGGCACAAGTTACGAGTTCCCCCGTTAAGCGTGGATAAGCAGTAGACGTATAGGCAAAACAAGCCGCATCGAACCGATTCCACCCTTCTTCTAATTTTACTACCATGGTTTCAATCGTAATAATTGCATCATCAACTAATAATCCTAATGCGATGATGAGGGCTCCCAGAGATATTCTCTGCAAATCAATCCCGGCTAAGTTCATAAAAGTAAATACTGCCGCGATTACCAACGGAATGCATAAAGCCACAATAATCCCGGAACGCATCCCCAGACTTAAAAAGCTGACAATAAGTACAATCAGGATGGCTTCAGCCAATGACTCGACAAATTCATTGATGGATGTTTCTACCACTTTCGGTTGATTAACAGTCTGATGGATTTCTATACCTGCAGGCAGTTCCTGTTTTATCTGCCCGATCGTTTTCTCTAAATTTTTCCCAAATTCTAGAATATTACCACCTGGTTCCATAGCCAGAGAAATCCCCACTGCCGGTACACCATTATAGTAAAATTTAGGATCACTTGGCTCTGCGTAAGCACGGGTTACTTTGGCGATATCACCTAAACGGAAGGTGCTTCCGTTTGCCTGAATGGGAGTATTGCTAATATTATCAAGGTTTTCAAACATACCGGTGATTCGCAGATGCACATTATCAGAAGCTGTTTCAAACATACCGGCTGCCGCCATATTATTCTGCGCCTGAAGCGTCGAGGTGATTAAGCTGGGGTCTATTCCCAATTGGGCAAGTTTACGATTCTCTATTTCGATATATATTTTTTCAGTTTGTACCCCAAGCAGCTCTATTTTTCTCACACTAGGTACATCAAGCAAAATACGGCGAATCTTTTCGGCTTTTTCTCGCATTTCTTCATAGGAATAGCCATCACCTGTCAAAGCATATACATCCCCGTAAACTTCATCAAACCGGTCATTGAATTGAGGCGGCATAACGCCCGTTGGTAACGTACTGGCCATATCATTAACCATATTACGGACCTCTACCCATGAACTGCGGACATCTTTTTTGGGTATTGTTTCTTTTAAGTTAACGTAAATCACAGTAACCCCCGGGGTAGAATAACTCTTCAAAAAGTCAATACCCGGCAGATCCTGAAGTTTTTTTTCAATCTTATCCGTAACCTGCTCTTCCATCTGCTTGGCAGTAGCTCCCGGCCAAGCGACTGTAACTACCATTTGTTTGATTGTAAAGTCTGGGTCTTCCATTCTGCCTAATTTATTATAAGAAACAATACCTGCTATAAAGAACAATATGATGAAAAAATATATAAAGTGTTTATGATTTAGCGCCCACTTTGTTAGATTAAAACCTTTCATAATGAGTCACCGCCAATTTTCACCTTTTGTCCTTCTTTAAGCTTATGAACACCGGCAATTACAATTCGGTCACCTTGTTGCAGACCACCAAGTACTTGGATATTTCCATTACCAAAGCTGCCGGTTTGAATAGGACAAAGTGTAAGTACATCGTCTTTTACCACCCATACATTAGCTACATCACCTTCTTGATAAACTGCGGCCAAAGGTATCATTACTGCTGGTAGTGTATCACTAGTAGCCAGCTTAACAGAAGCCGTCATTCCCAGCTTAATCTCAGGCGGCGGGTTAAGTAAACGGATCCGGACTTTAAAGGTACGGGTAGTCTGATCTGCCATCGGAGCGATTTCTCGCACGTTACCATCTACTATTATGTTAGGCATAGCCCAAAAAGTAACTTTGACTTGCCCGGCTTTATGCAATTCTTCAATGCGGTTTTCCGGGACAGTAATTTCCACCTCACGGTCACCATCTTGCACTAGCGTAATAACGATTTGCCCGGCACTCACCACTTGGCCCATTTCAGCCGATATGCTGGAAACAACGCCCGGTTTGTCAGCCATCAAAAGGCTATAATTTAATTGGTTGGAGCCCTGCTTATATTGCGCTGATGCCTGGCGAATGCCAGCAAGCGCCACTTCATACGAACTAGCATACTGATCATATTGAGCGCGGCTAACCGCACCTGCTTCTAACAATTGCTGGTAGCGGTTCAGGTTACTCTCCGCAAGTTTAAGCTGTGATTCAGCAGAGAAAACTTGTGCCGAACTGCTATTTACCGTTTGCTGAATATCTCTGGAATCTATTTGCATCAATATATCACCAGCACTCACGGCACTTCCCAGTTGAACATTTCGTTTTATGATTTTCCCCGTGACCTGAAAAGCCAATTGACTTTCAAACCGTCCCCGAACCTCACCCGAATAAGTATAGTCTTTAGCCATTGCCTCCGTGCCAATAACAGACGTCCTCACTATTGCAATTTCTTCGTCTACCGGTTTAGCACTGCTATGTTTAACCAAAGCCAAGCCGCCTACCGTGATCACTATGCAGGCCCCCGCAATCAAGCTGCAATATAGTTTTTTTCTGGACACTTTTGACCAAAAATTTAAATGCATCATTTGTTTCTCCCTTCGCTTCGTTCTAGTTCCATGGTATTCGTTTAAAACTTTCACATTTTCAAACATAAAGAGATTTCTCATTGACTCATCGCAGATGGTTTTCACCTTTCAATCTGTCGGACGCCCAAGTCTAGGTATGCTTTCATTCAGCTGCAAATCGAATAATTGTGATATACATTTTTCTCCCTCCAAATCACAAATTATAGGTGATATTTATGGTTCCAAGCAATCCACTTTAATTATTAACTGACAAAAATCAATTAATTGTTAAAAAAATACACATTTCGATTTTTTGAAATGTGCTTTTTACTGTTATTAAAATTCGTCTTTTATAGCAATATGTATGCTATCCCGCTCGGCTCCTAATGCAATTTCAATAAGCTCTTCTGCTAATTCAAATTGATAACGAAGTTGTTCTGCCGGCACCCTTTCATAAATTCCTTCAATCAAGGAATCAAGAATAGGTAGCACTATATTTATTACGACTTGTGGATGAGGCGCATTAAAATAGTGATTCCGGTTTCCTTCCTCTATAAGGTCCAACAATATTGGTGATAGTAAAGTATTACCTTGTCGGGATAGTTTAGCTATGAAATGTATTGATCGATCAT
>JBOFWE010000421.1:0-1920 GCA_051653465.1 Selenomonadaceae bacterium
ATCAGGAATCGTCAGCAGACAACCATTGTGCAAAGCTTTAAGCTTTTGATAGGCAGGGTCGTTCATAAATTGCTTCCGGAAAATTTCCGGATCTTTTTTATCCTGGCTCCAATCCGGAAGTAAAATTACATCCGGATCCAGTGCAACTACCTGTTCCTTGCTCAGTAACTGATTTTTTGTCAGTCCCAAAACAGCCGCGCCGTTTTTTATGCCGGCCTGCTGGCACATATCATCAAACATTCCCCCTTCGCGGCCAAAAGGTCCACTAAAAGAAAACGCCAACACCGTCCGTCGCTGTGCCGCCGGTATCTGCGCTGTCTTTTTTTGCACGGCCAGTAAACGCTGCCTGAGCTTATTTTGCAGCTGTTCAGCTTTCACCGAGCTGCCTGTAATCCTCCCAATTTTTTCAATCCGGACAAAGACCGCCTCTACGCTTTGCGGACTTTTGGACAAAAACACGGGTACCCCCGACTCCCGCAGCGTAGCTGTGACCTCTTCCGGAATCCCATCAGCGGCAAGGACCAGATCCGGACCCAGCGCCAATATCGCCTCCGGATTGCGGCTTTTTAATTTGTGAACCGCCGCAGCCGCTGTTTTTATTGAGGAAAGACCCTCATCATCCGCCAAATAGGAAAGTGCGGCAATTCTGGCCGGTTCAACTAACTCGAACAGGATTTCATCTGTGCCAAGATTCAGGGATACGATGTGTTCGGGCTTCTTCGCCAGAGTGACCATCTGCCCGCTGTCATCCACCCCCGTATAAAAAGGCAGCTCTGGCTTTGGCTGTGGCTTTGGCTGTGGCTTTGGCTGTGGCAGACCACAGCCAGCAGTAAGCAGCAGACTGATGCTGAATATCCAGATTTTCCAGCCCTTTAGCTTTTGCTGCCTCATCAGAAATTATGTGTAAACGTCAACCGATAATTTCGCGGCAAATCAAGATTGCCATACCGGTTGGAATAGTTATCCCGGTTCAATAAATTATAAAGGCCAAGACTCAAAGAATTATCGCGATCACACTGATAATTGAAATTCATATTGAGTTGCAGCTTATCCGGTATATCCTGGGCCAATCCGCTGCTGGCTGAAGCCGCATAGTATTCACGGTCACCAAGATATTTGAGGTTCATATTCGCCGCCCATTTTTCTTTTTGATAGTCAACTCCGATAAGCCCTTCCACCCGGGCCGCATCCTGCACCCAGGCAGATGTTGTCGATGATGGATTTTTAATCTCCGGATTGGATAGGCTGGCGCCAACCTTCACGCTCCAAACCGCATCAAATTTCTTTTTATATTCAACCTCCACACCGGTATTGCGAAAATCTCCGGTGTTAATCGGATAGTATTCATTATTTATATCCTTAGCCCAGCCGACTTTATTGGACATGTCCATATGGTATAGCGCCAGCTTCCAGCTGTCGGCGCCTTTTGTATGTTTCCAACCAGTTTCATAGGTCCAGCCCTCTTCCGGCTTAAGATTGCTGGCATTAATTTTATTGTAGGTCAGCACGTCATCGACATCAGGCATCTGAAATGCCTTGCCGATATTAATATACCAGGAGGTATCCGGACTGACTTTGTATACGCTTTGGATCTGCGGCATAATAACATTTTGGTCCTTTTCCGGATCATTGATAAACTCGCCTCGCAAGCCAAGCGTTGCTTCTAGTCGGTCATTGAAACTTTTCGTATAGGAACTGTAGATCGCATTGCTTGAACGCGTTGCACTTTGCGCACTGTATGTATTTTCCGCATTTTCCTGGCGAAAAGAGTACCCGGCCAAAAACGTGTCTTTAGCGAGCCTCCACTCCTTTTGCAAATCAAGAGTTTCACTGTCCATTTTGCGGTTGCTCGACAGCTTCGTTTTTTTGATATAATCGTAGCCATCCACCTTGCGGGAATTGTAGCCAAGCACCGCCTTT
>JBOFWE010000422.1:0-4125 GCA_051653465.1 Selenomonadaceae bacterium
GGTAAATGTAACGTTGCACCTTGGTTGTGCTTTTTCACAATAAGTTGAGAATATGTTTATTATAGTATTTAAATGGTAAGCGCATAATAAAACAGTGTATATAAAAAGAACAGCCATTGATTTATACTCAGAAGATGAATATAGATCAACGGCTGTTCTTTTAACGGCAAATTCCCTGAACACCCTGGCTCCACGGCAGATATGATTCGAGAAGTTTGAGATCTCTCTGAAATTCCACATTTTGCAAATTTTCAAACAGATAGTTCAGATATTTGTATTCGTTTATTCCATTAGCTTTGCAGGTTTCAATTAAACTATAGACAGCTGCACTGGCTACGGCTCCTTTCGGGCTGCCGCTAAACAGCCAGTTTTTTCGCCCAATCGTAAATGGCCGGATGCTGTTTTCTGCCAGATTGTTGGACAGGCTGCAGTTGCCATCCTCTAAAAATGCTTCCAATCCTTTTCGGTGGTTTTGAGCGTAATTCATGGCTTTGCCCAATTTAGATTTTGGCAGCACTTTGCCCTTGTTCGTTTCAATCCATGCCCAAAAAGCCTCTAACACAGGCTTTTCCTGCAATAGACGCTGGTTTTTTCGCTCGTTTTCATCGAGGGATTCAAATTCTTTCTCCAAGGCAAACAGGCGATTGATCTGTTCGATTCCTGCTTTTGCCAAGGTGCCGGCTTCATCGTCGATGTTTTCCGGCAATGCATCGACAAAATCTCTTCGTACATGCGGCCAGCAGAAACATCTGGTTACATCCGCTACTTTGTTATACCCCGCATAGGCATCTGCATGCAGATATCCCGTGAATCCATGCAGGTATTCCTTTGCATAGCTGCAGTTTCTCCCTGGCTGGTAGTCGAAGAGGCGGATTTTGTTCTTTGCTCCGTATTTCCCACTGGCATACACCCACATGTACGAGGTTGATGTATTTTTTCGGTTCTTCTCGTTCATGACCTGCACGGTGGTTTCATCGACATGCAGATAGCGTTCTTCGAGCAGCTTTTTATGCAGAAGATCGACAACTGGCAACAGCCAATCCCGAGCAGAACGCATAATCCAGTTTGCCAGGGTGCCCCGGCTTACCTCCAATCCGAGTTCTTTCCATTCCTTTTCCTGCCGGTAAAGCGGCAAGGCATTTCCATATTTTTGCACCATGACATGCGCTATACTGGAAGCCGAGGCCAGCGAATGCGGCAACACCGGATTCGGAACCGCCGGCTTTTCGATGGAAAAATGCTGCTCTTTGCGGCAAGGCCGGCATTCAAAGCTTTCTCTTACATAATCGATGATTTTGATCTGCGCTGGGATGAATTGCACTTCTGTGCGAATGAGCTCCTTGCCCATAGAAACGAGCTCGGCTCCGCATCTTTTGCAGATTTGTTCTTCCGGTGCCAGTGTGTACAGCTTTTCTTCATGCGGAAGATCTTCTAGAATCTTTTCGCGCTGGCCGACCGTCTTTTTACGACGATGTTCCCGGATGGTTTGTAAATCCGGTTCTACTGGTTTTTTCTTTGCTTCCTGCTCAGCTTCATCAAACAGATTGATCTGCCCGTCGAAAATGACGCTCGTCTTCTCGGTTTTTCTGCCGAATAGGTGCTTTCGCAGATACGAAACCTGTTGCTGCAGACGCTGATTTTCCGATTCTAATTGCGTTATGCGGTTTTTCATAGCCAAGGCTTCTTGCTGTGTCATGGTAACATTCCTTCGTGCTGAAATATACGCTAAGTATACCATAAAAGTGTCCATTTCCCAATAAATGTAAAGGAAACGGACACTTTTTAAATGCAGGATGTAACAGATATTTTCTTTACGGCTTTTGGCTGGTCGATGGACAGACCTTCCATAAGCCAGCGAAATTCCTGCGAGGAAAGAGTACGCACTTCTTCTGGCGAAGAAGGCCACTGAAAGCGGCCACTTTCCAGACGCTTGTAGAGCAGGACAAAACCGGCACCTTCCCAAAGAAGGGCTTTTAAGCGATCTTTTTTACGGCCACTGAAAAGAAACATCGTGTTTTGAAATGGATTCATCTTAAAATTTTGCTGGACAATGGCGGCGAGGCCATCGATGGATTTACGCAAATCTGTGTGCCCGCAGGCGATGTAAATTTGTGAAACCGAGGAAAAATCCGCTAACATGAGGGAAGCTCCCGCAAAAGAACGGCCAACATATTTTTCAGCAACTGAGGTGGAGTAGATTCATAAACGTCGAGTACAAGTTTCCCATAGTGGATGGTTAATTTCTCAACGTTTAGTGATGACACCGGTGCGGGAGATATCTCAAGGGGGGCAAATCTTGTATTTGGGGCAGTTGGCAAGGTTTGGCTGGCAGCCAGACGAACTCGTTTGAGCCAATAAAAGTAAGCATGACGAGCAATGCCACGTTCGAAGCAAAAAGCTTGAATGGTTAGGCCGCTGGCATTGCGTTCGGCGATGATTTTTGCCCATTTCTGCAGGCGATATTGGCGTGTGATGAGTTTTGTATCCAAAAGAAAACCTCCAGTGAAACTTTTTCAACTTTTCACACCTAGTTGAAAAAGTTTGGTTTTCTATAGTATCTCATCTACTTGCGTGTCATACTATCCACCTGATTATTTTACGCTTACGATGCAATAAAAAACGAAAATGAGTTTATAAAAAATTTAAATAATTCCGACTTAGTTGAATCTATAGAGCTAAAAAAACAAGATCAGCAGCTAAAAAAACTACAGGCTGCTGACCGAAAATATAAACAAGACAAGGATCTAAATTGTATTATTAACTTTTTGGAAGATATATGGAACAATGGTGGATTGACTTTTGAAGGTTCGTATTGGATTTTTAAGTTGCCAGATTTATACATTAAGGCAAAAAGATATGATGATGCTTTAGCATTTGTCAATAGAATTAAGCAACAAAAAGGAGAAGCGTATGTTGATAAAGCTAATAAATACATTGAAAAAATAAACGAATGTAATAAAAGACAACTACATTCTAAAAATTGATATTAGAAAGTGTTACAAAGCTAAAGTAAAAGGAGAGTTATCATGGTTAAATTAAAGGTAAGTCAACCTACGCAATAATATTTGAAGTTAATAAATATAACTAAATTAAAAGGTCTAAGAAATTTAAGTATTACTTTTGAAGGATCTGAACTTACTGCGATTATGGGACCAAACGGATCAGGTAAGTCGACTATAATACATGCGCTTGCGTGTTGCTATAAACCATTAAAAGTATCAGATCAAAAGAACTGGAAATTTAGCGAGTTTTTTATTCCCACAACGTATTCGCAGTGGCAAGGAAGTGAGTTTTCTATTCAACATAGCTATAGACTTGGCGAAAAAATTATTGAGGGACCTCATGCTTATAAAAAAGCATCTGATCGATGGTCTCCTAAATATGATCGACGTCCTAGTCGATATGTAATTTATATTGGGATTGATTCTTGCGTACCCAAAATAGAAAAAGAAAAAAAGCAAAGTCGAATTGAATTTGCATCCACTTCAATTTTGTCAGATGAAATTTCAGTTTTAGTTATGGAGAAAGCTGGCTATGTTATGAATCGGGTGTATAAACGATATAATTTAAATCAGACGAAAACTTCAACATATTTGGGAGTGGAGCATAGGTCACATAGATACTCTGATTTAAGTATGGGAGCCGGTGAACAGCGTATTTTTCATATATTATCAGAATTATTTAAAGCTCCGAAGTATGCTTTGATTTTAATAGATGAAATTGATCTTTTACTACATACTGATGCTCTTGCTAGGCTGCTTGAAGTAATTAAAAAAAGAGCAACTGATAAGAATTTGCAAGTGATATTTACCACGCATGCACAATCAGTTCTAAATATGGATTTCATCAATATTAGACATATTTACCAAACACCAACTAAAACACTTTGTTTTAATGAAACTAAACCCGATGCTATTTTTAGATTAACTGGCAAAACTAATCGTCCATTAGAGATTTTTGTAGAAGATGATTTTGCAAAGGCAATTATTGACTATGTATGTCGTATCCAAGGATTCTCAAAGTTTGTAAGTGTTAAGGAGTATGGGGCGTGTATTAATAGTTTTACATTAATTTCTGGAATCTTACTTAAAGGTGAAGTTGTTGATAATATCCTTATAATTCTTG
>JBOFWE010000423.1:0-1370 GCA_051653465.1 Selenomonadaceae bacterium
GCTGATGGGGTTGGGTCTGCAGCGCAGGCAACGACAGATACAATAGTGATTAACAGCACTAATACGGAGGCTGCTACTTTGAAATTAACGCAAAAATGGGACAAGGTATTTCCGCAGAGCGATAAAGTTAAGCATCGGAAAGTGACCTTTCACAACCGCTATGGCATCACTCTGGCCGCCGATCTTTATGAACCGAAAAATGTGACGGGGAAATTAGCAGCGATTGCAGTAAGCGGCCCGTTCGGGGCGGTAAAAGAGCAGTCATCAGGGCTTTATGCGCAGGCTATGGCAGAACGGGGCTATCTGACAATAGCGTTTGATCCTTCCTTTACGGGGGAAAGTGGTGGGGCGCCGCGTGATGTGGCTTCGCCGGAAATCAACACAGAGGATTTTTCAGCGGCGGTTGATTTCCTGTCGACGCAAGATAACGTGGATCCGAACCGTATTGGCATCATCGGTATTTGTGGCTGGGGCGGAATGGCTCTTAATACAGCGGCGATGGATACGCGTGTAAAGGCTACGGTTACCTCGACCATGTATGATATGACCCGGGTGATAGCAAATGGCTACTTTGATGCCATGGGGCCGGAGGAGAGATATTTGCAGCGGCAGAAACTCAATGAGCAGCGGACACAAGATTACAAAGCGGGAACATATGCTAAAGCAGGGGGAGTCCCTGATCAGCTGCCGGCTGATGTACCGGTGTTTGTGAAGGACTACTATGATTACTATAAGACAAAACGTGGCTATCATGCGCGTTCCGTAAACTCCAATGCCGGCTGGAATACGACCTCAGGCATATCGTTTATGACAATGCCTCTTCTTGCCTATAGTAATGAGATCCGCAGTGCGGTATTGATGATTCATGGCGGGAACGCTCATTCGGCTTATTTCAGCAAAGATGCGTTCCAAAAGCTGAAAGGAGATAATAAGGAGCTTTTGCTTATCCCGGGAGCAAACCACACCGATCTCTACGACCGGATGGATATCATCCCGTTTGATAAAATGGATGCGTTTTTTAAAGCAAATCTGAAATAACATGGCGTGAGTGGGAGCCTGTCGTTAATCAGAGCTGGCCGGGGTGAGTTCCTCGCGAAATAAATTAGCCGCTTTGGAAAAGTGATGATGTTGTTTCCAGATTAAATAGACGCGGGCTGTCAACACTGGTGTCAGGGGACGGAAACAGAGCTCACTATCCTGATTGGTAGCGATTATTTTATCAAGGCAAAGCGCATAGCCCAGGCCTGCTTTTACCAGCAGGGAAGCATTGAATAAAAGATTATAGGTAGCGACCGTATGCAGGTCTTTGGGGTCTTTTTGCAGCCAATGATACAATTCGTGGGTCAGCAGTGTTTGCTGCGAGACAATCA
>JBOFWE010000424.1:0-1242 GCA_051653465.1 Selenomonadaceae bacterium
CACCGGCGATTACGGGTTGACCGCAGAGGCTGTTGCCCAGCAGATTGGTTTGGTGCAGCAGCAGATAACGATATTGACCGGCAACGAACTGGAACAGATGGATTCAGCCGCTTTGCAGAAGCTGCTGGCCGCTGGTGAACCGATTGTCTTTTCCCGGATCGCCCCGGAACAGAAGCTGCAGATTGTCGAGGCCTACAAAGTCGCCGGACACATTGTCGCCGTCACCGGTGACGGCGTCAACGATGCTCCGGCGCTGAAGGCGGCTGACATTGGGATTGCGATGGGGCGCGGCGGGACGGATGTGGCCCGGGAAGTGGCCGACATTGTGCTGCTCGATGACAATTTTTCCACGATCATCAAGGCAATAGAGCAGGGCCGCGCTATCTATGACAATATCCGCAAATTTATTACCTATATCTTAACTTCTAATTTGCCGGAGCTTATACCGTTTATTGCCATGGTATTCTTAAAAATCCCGCCAGCCCTCAATATACTGCAGATTCTGGCAATTGATATCGGCACTGACATGGTGCCCGCACTGGCTTTAGGCGGGGAACACCCGGAAAGAGGAGTGCTTACTCGCAGACCGGATGCTTATGACAAACCGCTGCTTGACCGGACGCTGCTGCTGCGGGCCTACAGTTTTTTAGGCTGCATAGAGGCTTTCCTGGCAATGGGGGCATTTTTTTGGGCCTGGAATCAGTCGGGCTATTCGCTGCCGGATATCCAGCAGGCCAGTGCAATGATTTTGGACAGGACCGCCAGTCCGCAACTGATGGCTGTCTACCAGCATGCTACAACTATGGCACTGGCGTCGATTATTGCCTGCCAAATGGGTAATATCCTTGTCTGCCGCTCCGAATACCAGCCGTTTTGGCATATTCCGTGGAAAAGCAATGTGCTGATCTTTTGGGGACTGGGAACGGAGCTGCTGATAGCCTTGGCCTTGCTGTATGTACCGGCCGTGGCGGCTGTCTTTATGACTCGCCCCCTTGGAGGCATGGATCTTGTCGTACTGGCTGTTTGCCCGGTAATCCTTATTGCGGCGGAAGAACTGCGGCGGTCTATGGTCAGACGGCTCTGGCCGCAGAATAATTGAACACAATAAAAGAGCCCCTTGCATCCAGCTTGCGGATGAAGGGGCTCTTTCGCTCAGGCTTTAGGGGCCCGGCGGATGATTTCAATCACGGTTTCTCCCGCTTTTTGCAGGGAGGGTATCGGTAAAAATTCGTATTTCCCGTG
>JBOFWE010000425.1:0-1324 GCA_051653465.1 Selenomonadaceae bacterium
CCGCAAAAAGAGCGTTGCCTATTTTTGCCCACACTGCGGGCCATTGCCGTTTCCGTTGACCGGGGCATAAAAGAACCTACGGTAACGGAATTAATCGCGGGAGTGCGGGAAACCTATTTAAAAAAGACCACGGACTTTGCCGTAGCCCCGCAAAGTGTCCTCTATGCCCTGCATGGACAGGCGGTCCACACCATCAACGAAAACTGTACCGACGGGGAAATCTTAAGCGAAATCCGGCTGAAAGATCAGATCACCAGCGGGAAATTCGACTTATACGGGAAAATCCTTGATGAAGAAGAAGGCGTGCTGGGAGATTTGAAAGTTACCAGCTCTTTTAAGCTCATGAAAGCACTGGGGATTTACAAAATCAGAGTAGCTACGGGAGAAATCTATAAAACCGGGCTTAAAAAAGGGCAGATGAAATATAGGAATGAACTACGCGCCGATGGGGTAAAACATGTCCTGGATTGGGCGATTCAGCTCAACTACTACCGGATGCTCCTTGAAAAAGAAGGGTTTACCGTAAAGAGAATGTTCATTCAGGCCATGTGCCGGGACAACAACTTGCGGATTGCCGCAGAACGTGGCATTGACCAATCGGTATATATTATCCCGATAAAAAAGATCAGCGACCAATGGCTGATCCGTTACTTTGCGAAAAAAGCCAGTCAGCTTTATATTGCCATGCAGACTAAAACGTTGCCTAAAATCTGTTCCAGTAAAGAACGCTGGCATGATCGAAAATGTCTCGACTATTGTGATGCCGGGGAGAATTGTCCCTATGGGCAGCAGCTTCGCTTTGAAAAAGCAAAACAAGTAAGCTAGGAGGAAAAGACATATGAAAAACTTAGCCAAGAAACTACTCAATGTGATGGATGCCTGCAGCCATGTCCTAAAAAATGGAGAAAACAGCTTTCATCACTATAAGTATGCCACCAGTGCCGATGTGCTTGAAAAGGTCAATGCCGCCTTGGTGGAAAATGGTCTTTGCTCGATCGCTGTACCTGAAATATTAGATGTAGTAGAGGTGACAAATTTAAAAGGAAATATCGAGCGATTGGCTACGGTAAAGATGGATATTCTGCTGATTGACAAAGACTCGGGAGAAACCGTTACCCTTACCGGCATTGGCAGCGGGCAAGACGGTGGTGATAAGGCCGTGATGAAGGCACAGACGGCTGCTATAAAGTATGCATATATGCTTAGCCTTGCGATTAGTACGGGCGATGATCCAGAGGCCGATAGTAAGACGGATGAAATTGCCGTCATGCGGGAAAAAACACAACCCGCAGGAGAGAAAATAAAAACAGAGGAAAAGGACGGC
>JBOFWE010000426.1:0-2509 GCA_051653465.1 Selenomonadaceae bacterium
TAAGGGGCGATCTGCTCGTGGTTGAGGCCGGCGATCATATTCCGGCAGATTGCCGTTTGGTGGCAGCAAGTGATTTGATGCTGGACCTTTCCCTGCTGACCGGTGAGTCGCTGCCGGTTAATTTCAGTGAAGCAGCGGCGACTGCTGCCGAGCGCAGTGAAGGGGGGAATCTCCTGTTTGCCGGCACTACGGTGACCGGCGGCACGGGGATGGCTGTTGTCTACGCAATTGGCCGGCAGACGCGGCTGGGGCGGGTGACTGAATTGACGGCCGGAGTTGTCAGGCGCAAGAGTTCACTGGAACTTCAGGTGGAGAAAATTGTACGAATTATAACGATAACAGCACTGTCCGTAGGGGCGCTGGTATTTTTGCTGACCTTGGGCGGAGGTCTTGACTTGCGATCAAGTTTTATCTTCTGCATTGGCATTATAGTTGCACTGGTCCCGGAGGGACTGCTGCCGGTTGTCAGTTTGTCTTTGGCAGTGGGAGTGCGGCGGATGGCGCAGCATAATGCACTGGTCCGTAAGCTTTCATCGGTTGAAACACTGTGTGCGACCAGTATAATTTGCACAGATAAGACGGGAACCATAACCATGAACGAAGTGACAGTGAAGCGCCTGTGGTTTTTTGACGGGGAGGCTGAAATATCCGGCAGCGGTTATAAACGGCAGGGCGAGGTCAGAGTTTTGACGGGAACGGTGCAGCCACTGCTGGATTTGCTGTGGCGAATTGGCATTGTCTGCTCGGAGGCTGACATTACGCTGCCTGAAGCTTCGGCGCAGCAGTGGTCGATTGTCGGCGATCCCACAGAGGCGGCCTTGCTCGTGGCCGCGGCCAAACAGGGGCATTCTGTCGTGGATATGCGTCGCCAGTTTAAGATCCGGCAGATGCGTCCGTTTAATTCACAAAAAAAAATGATGAGCGTTCTTTGTGAGGATGCGGCGGGTGTCTTTGGGTTGCCTGAATCCAAGGTATGGCTGGTCAAGGGGGCCCCTTCGGCAGTTTTGCCGCTGTGTCAAAATGTAAAAAATCTGAAGGACGTCGCTCCCTTTACCGAGGACGCCTGCGCGGCGGCTATTGCGGCCAATGATATGCTGGCCCGGGAGGGGTATAGAGTACTGGCCTTTGCCTATGGCGGTGCTGACGCTGGCAACGGGGAGTCGAAGTTGATCTTTGTCGGGCTGGCCGCAATGATCGATCCGCCCCGGCCGGAAGTTCCGGCAGCAATTGCTGCCTGCCGGCAGGCAGGCATCGGCGTCAGCATTCTCACCGGCGATTACGGGTTGACCGCAGAGGCTGTTGCCCGGCAGATCGGACTGGTGCAGCAGCAGATAACGATATTGACCGGCAACGAACTGGAACAGATGGATTCAGCCGCTTTGCAGAAGCTGCTGGCCGCTGGTGAACCGATCGTCTTTTCCCGGATATCCCCGGAACAGAAGCTGCAGGTTGTCGAGGCCTATAAAGCTGCCGGACACATTGTCGCTGTCACCGGTGACGGCGTCAACGACGCCCCGGCGCTGAAGGCGGCTGACATCGGGATTGCGATGGGGCGCGGCGGGACGGATGTGGCCCGGGAAGTGGCCGATATCGTGCTGCTCGATGACAATTTTTCCACGATCATCAAGGCAATCGAGCAGGGCCGGGCCATCTATGACAATATCCGCAAATTTATTACCTATATCTTAACGGCTAATTTGTCGGAGCTTATGCCGTTTATAGCCATGGTATTCTTAAAAATCCCGCCTGCTCTCAATATTTTACAGATTCTGGCAATTGATATCGGTACTGACATGGTGCCGGCACTGGCTTTAGGCGGGGAACACCCGGAAAGAGGTGTGCTTACTCGCAGTCCGGTGGCTTATGCCAAACCGCTGCTTGACCAAAAGCTGCTGCTGCGGGCCTACAGTTTTTTAGGCTGCATAGAGGCTTCCCTGGCGATGGGGGCATTTTTTTGGGCCTGGAATCAGTCGGGCTATTCGCTGCCGGATATCCAGCAGGCCAGTGCAATGATTTTGGACAGGACCGCCAGTCCGCAACTGATGGCCGTCTACCAGCATGCTACAACCATGGCACTGGCGTCGATTATTGCCTGCCAAATGGGAAATATCCTTGTCTGCCGCTCCGAATACCAGCCGTTTTGGCATATTCCGTGGAAAAGCAATGTGCTGATCTTTTGGGGGCTGGGAACGGAGCTGCTGATAGCCTTGGCCCTGTTGTATGTACCGGCCGTGGCGGCTGTCTTTATGACCCGCCCCCTTGGCGGCATGGATCTTGCCGTACTGGCTGTTTGCCCGGTAATCCTTATTGCGGCGGAAGAACTGCGGCGGTCTATGGTCAGACGGCTCTGGCCGCAGAATAATTGAACATAATAAAAGAGCCCCTTGCATCCAGCTTGCGGATGAAGGGGCTCTTTCGCTCAGGCTTTAGGGGCCCGGCGGATGATTTCAATCACGGTTTCTCCCGCTTTTTGCAGGGAGGGTATCGGTAAAAATTCGTATTTCCCGTG
>JBOFWE010000427.1:0-1297 GCA_051653465.1 Selenomonadaceae bacterium
CGAGAGAACCTTGCTGACTTAGCTGCGCCAGCACCGTTCCTTCCTCCAGCTGAAGACCATAAATGGATATGTGCTCGATTTCAAGCGTCAATGCCCTTTCGACACTGGCCTTCAACTGGCTTAGGCTCTGCCCCGGCAGGCCATACATCAGATCCAGACTGATATTTTCAAAGCCGGACGCACGAGCCAAATCCACCGCCGCCACGGCCTCATTCCCGGAGTGAATCCTGCCGATTCGCTTCAGCAGTTCATCAGCAAAACTTTGGACCCCGAAACTGATCCGGTTGACGCCACCTTGGCGCAGCATGTCCAGTTTTTCTCGGGTAACCGTTCCCGGATTGGCCTCAATCGTAACCTCCGCCGTCTCACTCCAGCAAAAGGCCTGCTGTAGTGTCGTCAGTATGTCCGCCAGCAGTTCATCTGCCAATAGTGTCGGCGTCCCACCGCCAATATAGAGGGTTGTTGCCGTTTCACCGGATAAAGAAGAGCCTTGTGCCGCGATTTCCTGGCACAAGGCTTTTGTATATTCTTTCTGCATTTCGCGGCTGCCGGCTGCTGAGGGAAAATCGCAATAATAGCACTTTTGCCGGCAAAAGGGAATATGCACGTATACACCAATTTCCATCAGTCAATCTTCAAAATCGCCATGAAGGCTTCCTGCGGCACTTCAACCGAACCTACCGACTTCATGCGTTTTTTCCCTTCCTTTTGTTTCTCCAGCAGTTTGCGCTTACGTGAGATATCCCCGCCATAGCACTTGGCCAGAACATCCTTGCGCATCGCCCGCACGGTTTCTCTGGCAATAATCTTATTACCCACCGCTGCCTGTATCGGGATTTCAAACATCTGCTGGGGAATAATGCCTTTGAGTTTTGCCGCCAGCTGCCGTCCACGCATGGCCGCACGGTCCGTGTGAACAATATTCGACAAGGCATCGACAGCCTCCCCATTGAGAAGAATATCGAGTTTTACCAGTTTTGATGGCCGGTAATCTGCCAATTCATAGTCAAGTGAGGCATAACCGCGCGTTGACGATTTTAATCGGTCAAAATAATCATAGATGATCTCATTGAGCGGAATATGATAAATAATCATCACCCGGTTTACATCTAGATAATCCATATTTTTAAATTCGCCGCGTTTCTCTTGCGAAATTTCCATAACCGCCCCAACATAGTCGTTAGGGACAATAACTGTAGCCTTTACATACGGCTCCTCAATGTGTTCGATCTCCGTCGGTGGCGGCAAGTTGGAAGGGTTATCGATCCGGATCATCTCACCATTTGTCTTATAGACA
>JBOFWE010000428.1:0-1087 GCA_051653465.1 Selenomonadaceae bacterium
TTTCAGGCAGATAAGCACGGCTGATTTTATCAGATCGATAGATTGCAAAGGCAGGGAAAGGATTTGATGATATGGATCCGATGATGGAAATGTTTGTTTTCGAAACCAATCAGAATTTAGAGCAGCTTGAGCAAATCATGATTCAAAGCGAAAAAAACGGGGTGTTCAGTGTTGATGATATAAACAATGTTTTTCGAATTATGCATACGATTAAAGGGTCAGCGGCGATGATGGTTGTCAATGAGGTCGCGGCTCTGGCGCATGCTATCGAGGATATCTTCTTTTATCTGAGGGAAAACAAGCCGCAAATCGTCAACTGCTCTGCTTTAGTTGATCTGATCCTGGAGGCCTCGGATTTTATAAAAAAGGAAATTGATAAACTTGATGCTGGCGAAAAAGCGGATGGGTTGGCCGCTGAACTGATGGATATGACCAAAGCTGCTTTGGCGGATTTAAAGGCAGCTAACGAAGGTGGAACGGTAGGAGGAGAAACTGCTGAACCGCCTCCTTGTGCTGCCGAATCGCAGCCGGAAACGGCTTCGCCAGTAAACGCAATTGTTGAAAAAATAGAGCTGGAAGATGCTGCGAATATATTTCGGGCACTGGTATTTTACCAGGACGACTGTGAAATGGAAAACATCAGAGCATATACGCTGATTACGCACTTGAAAAGCCATGTTGCTGAGTTGTATTTTTTCCCAGAGCAAATTTTGGAGGATGACAAGAGCTCGGAGACTATCCGCCAGCAGGGCTTTGATCTTTGCTTTACGACCAGTAAATCATACGATGAAATTTTTGCTTTGTTAAATCAGACCATATTTCTGAAAGAGCTTAAACTGACGCAACTGGAAGAGGTTTCGCAGTGGGAGCATTACCCCAAGGATAAGGAAGTGGCAAAGCCGGTGCCTAAGGAATCTTCAGAGGCAGAAGCTCCGGCAAAGGCGGTTAAAAAATCTGAGGGGAAAGAAAATGCGAATCATCAGAGCATGATCAGTGTCAATGTCCACAAGCTCGATTTACTGATGGATCTTGTTGGTGAGCTCGTGATTGCCGAGGCTATGGTTACACAAAACCCTGATTTAGCTGG
>JBOFWE010000429.1:0-4476 GCA_051653465.1 Selenomonadaceae bacterium
AATTATCGGGCAGGGGGAACAACGGAAAATTCATCTGAATTGGCCAATATTGTTGATATTGGCCTCAGGATGAGCTTTCTCAGTGCGGTCGACAGCATTGTACGCAATGCCATGCAGGTGGATGAGTTTAATATTGTGCGTGACACAACGCAAGTGCTTTCAGAAGAAACGGGAGTCTCTTCGAATAAGGAAGTATATAACGTTGAAATAGGAAAATACATCAGTGATAAATATATGCTGAAATATACACAGGGAATAGGGTATAATAAAAACAAGGTAACGGTACAATATGATGTGAATGATCGCATCGGCCTGACAGGGTCCGTGGATAGCAACAATAAATACATTATGGGGATTGAAGCGAGGTTTAAATTTTAAGCTGAAAAGAGGTGAAGCGCATGGACTTAAAAATATATGTTGAAGAGTTAAGTAAAATTGAAACATTGGAGTTGCCGCTTGAACAAAAATTGTGGGAGTCCTATAAAGAAGCGGAAGATCGCGAAGCCCGCCGCATGTTGATAGAAGCCTATCAACCCTTGGTTTTTAAACAGGCCATGCAGTTTCGCCTGGCCGACAATATCATGGATATCATACAGGAAGGGACCGTGGGGTTGATCGAAGCGGTGGAAAATTACGATTATCAGCGTGGTGTGGCTTTCAGCTTGTATGCGGTACATCGCATACGAGGGCGCATGCTCAATTTTATCAAAAAAGAAGGCAGGGCAGATCTAGCCTGTATCGATGGTGCAGATGGATTATGTGAGCGCGCAGGTGTTGAATCTGAGTTAATAGACTTGGCGCCGTCGCTTTCAGAACAGGCGGAGAACAGTCTGTTGGCCGAACAGCTGCAATTGGCATTAGATCGGCTGCCGCAAAAAGAACGTTTGGTTATAAGCGGTGTTTACCTTGAACAGAAAGAGGCTAAAACAGTTGCTGAAGCTCTGGCGGTAAGTCCCTCGCATATATACAGGCTGCAGAAGACTGGGATTCGGCGAATACGGGGGATGATGTCAAAGTTTATGCAGCACTGGTAACAAAATAGCAATGAAAAATGGTGGTTTAATGGATTAAACTGTAGAAAAATAGATGATATGCTTGTATTTTGCCCGATTTTGCCTGTATATAACTTGTCGTAAAAGGAACGATTAAATGGATTATAAGTAATGGGAAGATGCAGGGAGGGTGATCTGGATGTCAGAAAGAAAGACACGGCTGAAAAATCACATAAAAGCAGCCAGAGAATGGCTTTGCAAAGCGGAAGATTCACTTGATAAAGACAATAACATTCAGGGGGATCTAAATCTGATGCTGGCTCAGGCGGAACTGCAGCGGGCTAATGAATCAGCACAGGGGCGGCGCAAAAAAAAGATTAACTGGATGATCCGTCTGGCTCCGGCAGCGGCAGCCATACTGCTCGTGTTTGCTGGAACGCAGTTCTGGCCCCATGTTTTCGCCACCCGGGCGGCTTCACCGCCACTAAAGACTGTGGCCGAAGAGAAGATAAAGGCTCCAGGAGCTTTGCCGCCAGTGATGTCGGAAATTAACACAGGCGAAGTCAGTACTCCGCCAGTAGATGGTCAGAAAAATCTGCTGGTCGAGGATAAGCCTTCGCCAAGTGCAGCAAAAGAACAGCCACTTCAAATCCCGTCAGTAAAAGAAAAGAATACTGTGACGGAAGTTACTGCTGATCGCCCCATAGAACCGCAAGTACCGACAGCTGATATGCAAAAATTAATGCGGGCGGCGGGCAAAACTTTGCGGGCGCAGTGAAATTATTTGTAAGGAAGACTTTGCCTTAAATATTAGGAGGTTTTTTTTTGAACAAGAGGAAATATCGATCCATTGCCTGTGCTCTGGCACTGGCGACCAGTTTTGCTACCATAAATTTTTCGCCGGTTTATGCAGAAGAAGAGGGACGCGGTGACACCACAGAAAATGTAACAGAAACGGTTTCCACAGAGGCTGATACAGCCGCGGTGCCAACAGTGACGCCAGAAGCGCCGGCATCGGTTCCGCCAGCTGGAATTGTTGACAATGATAAATTGCAGGCGTGGCGTAATTCACGGCCGCAGGAAACTTCCATTAAGGATGTGCTGAAGGCTGTGGAAGGACAAACTGTTGTTTCGGTGGAGATTGCTGACACCAGCCTTGTTACACAGGCCATGAGTGCAGTGAAGCTTAAACCGGGGGATGTGTTTACCGAAGCAGCAATGGCACAGGATCGGCAGGCAATCTATGAAACAGGTCTTTTTTATGATATTTATCCAAGCATAGAAGTTATTCCGGAGGGGATTAAACTTACATATCATGTGATGGAAAATCCTGTTTTAAAATCAGTAGAAATTGTTGGAAACCAGGCACTTACTACCGATACGATTAAAGGGTTGCTGACAGTCCGTCCCGGCGAGATATTAAACAGCAAGACGCTGAATGAAAATATAAAAGCAATAGAAGAGGCCTATCGCAAAGAAGGCTATATACTGGCAAAGATAAGTAATATAGCAATTAATGATCAGGGAGACTTGAAACTTACTTTCAACGAGGGAATCCTTGAAGGCTATACTGTTAAAGGCAATGAAAAGACAAAAGACAAGGTCATTCTTCGTGAAATGCGGATGAAGCCAGGGGAACCGTTTAATGTCAAAAAAGCTCGTCGTAGTATGCAGCGGGTTTACAATCTGGGATTCTTTGAAGATGTCAATATGAAACTCAATCCGGGTCGGGAACCGAATGCGATAGTGCTGGAAACGACGGTTGTTGAAAAGCGGACCGGGACATTTGGGGTTGGTGCAGGCTATAGTAATTCCGATGGAATGATGGGAATGATCCAGCTGGGTGATAAGAATTTTCGCGGAACCGGTGATGCGGTCAATTTAAATTATGAATTCAGTGGGGATGAAAAAGACAACAAAGGCATAGAGTTTTCCTATACGCGTCCGTGGCTAGACAGTAAAGAGACAACGGGGACGATACGGATTTATAACCGTACTTACGAATATGATGATTATGATACGGATGGCGAACATATTGAAACATATCGGAGAAAGTATCGTGGTGGGGAAGTAACCTTTAGCCGTCCGGTAAGCGAGTATTCAAAAAACCTTATTACTTTGCGCAATAGGGAAGATAACTATCTAAATCATGTGACCGACGAAGGCGGGTATCTTGACCGCAGTGGTAGTGCCTATGATCCCTGGCGGGCGGCTAACTTTGGGCTCACCCGCAGTGTGATCTTGCAGCATGTAACGGACACTCGCGATAATGTGTATAATCCGATGTCTGGTGGTCGTGTTTCATTGACCAGTGAGTTTGCTGGACTTGGCGGCGATTTCGATTATCGGAAATATACAATAGAGGATAGCCGTTATATAAAAGTCGGACATGCACAGGTAATAGCATTGCGCGGGCAATATGGGCACGGCGATGGGCATATACCGGAGTCGAACCAGTATCAGCTCGGCGGACAGAGTTCCTTGCGTGGCTACAGAAATGATCAGTTTGAGGGAGATTCTATGTTCTCGGGCACGGTGGAATACCGTTATCCGATTGTAAACAAAGTTCAAGGTGCACTGTTTACTGATTTCGGTGGAGTTTGGGATAGTGGCTGGACACCAGATGATGTTCACACCGGAATTGGTGTTGGCATACAGGTTGAAACCCCGGTAGGTCCGTTGCGTTTTGATGTTGCCCGGGGAGAAGATGGGACTCGAACACACTTTTCGGTCGGAGGATCCTTCTGACCAGGCTATGAAAGGGAGCGGCGTATGTTTTTTTTCTGGCGGCTGTTGATGATTGTTACAATTTTTATGACTTTTCCCTTGGCTGCCAGCCATGCTGCTGGATTGATTGAGGATGTGGATATCAAAGTATCAGCCAATGAAGGAATACCGCCGCTGATTCAGCAACGGATGCAGTCTTCGGTTCGCACAATTTCTGAGGAGCTTTTTATCGGTAGCCCAATAGATCGTGTTGCCTCGCAGCAGGTAGAGTATGAAAGCATTATTCAGCAGGTGTTTGATAAAATTCTTGTTGGATATAGTGTAAAGAATGTGGTGATTGAATCAGCGCCGAAAATGAAGGTCTTGGTTGAGCTCACCCCCTGGGCGGAGACAATTCACGATATACAGGTTTCGGTTGATGTAGAAGGTCTGCCCCTAGAGATAAAGGCGCTGGCGGCTCAGGACCTTGCCGGAGTTGAGGAAGTGTTTCGGCAGAGTCTGCTGGGGTTGCCGGTTGATGCTACGGACTGGTCGAACGGGGTTCTGAAGCGAACCCTTAATGAATACATGGAAACTAATCTGCCGGAGTTCAGGGCAGATTTTGATCTTGAACCAGGGCCGGTGGCTCGGATAAAAATGGTCGTATATCCAAAGGGCCCGGTTATACGGACGCTGGATTTACAGATGCGTTCCGATACGGTTCCTAATCTCTTGCTTTTGGAATGTAGATCGCAGCTGCAAAAACAAGCCGATATCA
>JBOFWE010000430.1:0-2878 GCA_051653465.1 Selenomonadaceae bacterium
CGGAGAACCGTATCATTGGTAACGAGGTCGCCTATAACACCCAGCAATGTTGTTGCTGCTTTGCCGTACGCAACCGTACTGTCTGTGCGCGCTTCCTCAGTCAGCCTAGAATATGGACGATTCTGAATGGCCGCGGGGAAGCGTATAAGAGAGTAGACAAAGTTCCTACAAACCATTTTGCAATTTGTGGGCGGAAGAAGTCGAGGTTTATTTGTCATATATCCAAAAACAATGTCGGTTGTTAAAAGAGAAACCCGTCTGCTAAACCATATTGGTTTAGCAGACGGATTATATTTTTAGGTTACTTTGGTATAGAGCTAATTAGCTGATCCATTTTCGTGGCAGCGATCGAATCGGACGAAGACTGCCCGTGAAGATAGATAGCAGCCGTCGTATTGACGGTACTGTGCCCTAGACGCTTTGATACATCGGCAATGCTAAGACCTTGGGCCAGTAATAAAGAAGCACTAGCGTGCCGGAGTGAAATGGAAACCGTAACTCAGACAATTTTTAAGGCTTGATTGCGAAGTTGAATCGGGATTGCGGTCATAAATACTCCTAGGTTGTGAATAATATCGTTGTTTTGAATAGGAGGAGAGCTTGCTATGATGAAATCGGCAGATGATATTAAAATTTATTTTGTAACCATTCCGGCGCATAAGTTTTTGCATATTAAAAACTATGAGAGCAATGGCTATTGGGATTTTTGGCAAAAGCAAAAACTTATTCCGGGGCAGGACTGTGAAACAATTTGCGGCTTGCTTGATCGTATCGAGGGGAAACTGGATGATGAGGATGGGCGCGAAGCCGATAGTGGCAAGGGGCAAATTATGGCGTACATTAATGATCCGGACGGCAGGCTCTGCGCGTGGGGGATTCCACGGATAGAGTGTTATGGGATAAGACTTCCGTTTGACTATAAGGGCGAAGTGCCAGCACCCCTGCGGATGCTGGATATTCCGGAAGCGGAGTATATTGTCTTTGAACATGGGCCCTTTGATTATGAACCGGAAAATTGCAGCGTGGAGGAAAAGATGGAAGCGGCCATGGCAGCGTTTGATTTTGCCGATACTGGCTACTGTCTAGATACTTCACCAGGCAGGATGATGTATTTTTACTTTGATCCTCAACGATTCTTTAAATATATTCGACCTGTGAGAAAATAATAACTTTAGGATACTGCTATATGACAGAGATAACGTATTCCATTTAATATAGAGTATTTGTAATAAAGGGGGGAGATGAAACTATGCCACTTATAACGATGGAGAGCGGCAGCCTCAGTGCAGAGCAGAAAGAGAGCCTGATTGAAAGACTTACGGCGGTTGCCGCAGAGGTAACGGGAATACCAAGTGAATTTTTTCTGGTGACCTTAAAGGAATTGCCGGATGCCAATATCGGGATCGGCGGACAGTCCATTGATAAAATCAAAGCAGAATATAAAAAATAGAGATACGGCCCGATTTTACGGGTCGTATCTCTGTTTTTAGGGCTACCTTCATCGTTATGGTTGCAGCAGTTGTTCCCCGAGGGCAAAGGCCTTCTGGCAGTCGATCGGGAAGACGGTTTCACGCTGCTTGGCCTTTTCGGCGGCAGAGAATCCGTCTGCTTTATACTTGGAATAATCGTCGAACTGGTAGGTGTCATTTGCCTGCAGCGAGAGCGGACGGCTTAAGATTCTGCCGATATAGGATTCGATGCGGTTAAAGGTCGCCGGATAGCCCATTTCGGCCATTTTTGCGGCGGGAACATTCATGGTATAGATGAATGCAGTCGGCATCTTTTTGGGGGCAATGGATGAATAGGTGGCATCATAGACTAAAAAGGGGAATAAAAGCCGCTCGAGCAGGGCTTTCATCTGCCCGGTAATACTGCCAAAGAATATCGGCGAACCGAAGATTATGGCATCGGCTTGGGCCAGCTTTTGCAGGACAGGCTTCAAGTCATCTTTTATAGCACAGCTGCCATAACTGGGACTGCCGAGGCGCTTACAGGCAAAGCAGCTTCGGCAGCCGGTATACTGCAGATCATATAAATGCAGGATTTCGGTTTGGATATCCTTATCCGGGCAAGCTTTTTTCGCGCCCGCCAGCGCCTGTTGTAATAAAATAGCGGTATTATGGTTTTTGCGGGGGCTGCCATTTACGGCGTAAATTTTCATGAGGAACAACTCCGTTTCTTTTGTGAAAGATTTTGTGGGAATACGTAATGGGCAGCAAGTATTGCTGCAATTTGCTATACTTACTGTAACATACAGAAATAAAAGAACAAGTATGCAGTTTTTTCTGTGTTACTATACAAAAGATAGTAAAGGAGACTATAAAGTGAATTCATCAAAAAAATATTTGTCAGAGCCGGCGAACTCAAGCATTTATACGGCGGAATGCCCGGTGATTTACGCCTTGGGCATTGTTGGACAAAAATGGAAATTACCGATTCTATGGTATTTGTACAAAAAAGAAGCGACGCGCTATAATGAACTGCGGCGCAGTGTAAAGGGAATTACCAATATGATGCTGACGAAATCCCTGCAGGAACTGCAGGCGCATCACCTGCTTACGCGAACCCAGTATGATACGATTCCCCCTAAAGTCGAATATGCCCTGACCGAACGCGGGAAAGCGCTGGTCCCGGCATTGAATGCCCTCTATGATTGGGGCGCACAGCAGCTGCGGCTGGACAAGGCAGCCGGAAACCGGTCTGTTTGTCCAAAGAACGAGGCGCGTGATTTATGAAAACATATACGATTGCTAGCAGTTGCTGGCTGATATAAGGCAAATTGGAAATAATGGTATTTTGTAAAAGGGGACATAGATCCCACTGGCTTTTGGCAAAATTTAGCAGGGTTTGCCAGCTTTTTATGGAATTTAATCAGGAT
>JBOFWE010000431.1:0-1194 GCA_051653465.1 Selenomonadaceae bacterium
CGGAAGACAATCTCAAGGACGCAGCGGCAGGCGAAAACTACGAATGGACTTCGATGTATGCAGAATTTGCCAAGACAGCACGGGCAGAGGGCTTTGAAAAGATCGCCCGTCTGTTTGAAGGCGTTGCCAGTATCGAAAAAGAACATGAGGAGCGTTACAGATTACTGCTGCTCAATATTGAAGAGGACAAGGTTTTTGTCAAGGATGACAAGGTTGTCTGGCAGTGTGCCAACTGTGGTCATCTGTATGTCGGTGCCAAAGCACCGGAAATTTGCCCGGTCTGTGATCATCCGAAAGCACATTTTCAGGTAAAAGCAGAAAATTACTGAGAAAACGAAAAACGACACTTTGACAAACCACCCATCCCACTACGGAGATGGGTGGTTTGTGTTTTTGTGGAGACTGTGGAAAGTTTTGATCATAGGGAATTTTCTGAAATAGTGGTTGACATTATAATGTGGAATTGGTACCATAACAATATGGAACCGATTTCATATTAGGGGGGACGCAAGCTATGAAGGACATTCGGATAGATGCCCCGCTGGGAGGACAGCTCATTGCGCTGGCGGCGGTAAAGGATGCGGCTTTTTCAGCCGGGAGCATGGGCCGAGGGGTTGCAGTGGCCGGGCCGGAGGGAAAGGTGTATGCGCCATTTGATGGGACCGTGGAAGCACTTTTTCCCACGGGACATGCGATCGGCCTAAAATCGGTTGATGGGATTGAGCTGCTAATCCATGTCGGGCTGGATACGGTGAATTTGGCAGGACAGCATTTTACGGCGCATACGGCGGCAGGAGAAAGTGTGAGCAAGGGACAATGCTTGCTGTCGTTTGATGCTGAAGCTATTACTGCTGCGGGCTATGATTTGACAACACCTTTGGTAGTGACGAATGCAGCTGATTTTGGCAACATTGAATTCATCGCGGCAGATGGGCAGAGACATATTTGCTCACAGTCAGAACTGTTGCCGAAAAGTCCAGCCTCGCTGGCAGTTGGTGCTGCCGGTACGGCAGAGGGCATCCTCGAGCATATTGGTGGAGCCGGGAATATCCGCTCGATGGAGCATTGCGCCACCAGATTGCGCCTCATTTTAAAAGATAAGTCGCAGTTTGATGCAGCGGCCGTGGAAACCGTTCCCGGGGTGAAAGGACAGTTCTTTGCCGCTTCACAGTACCAGATTATTTTAGGGACGGG
>JBOFWE010000432.1:0-48805 GCA_051653465.1 Selenomonadaceae bacterium
ATAAAAATCAATTTTATTGCTACTATAAAAATATTTTTCCTTATGCCTCCGTTCGCAAGTCAGAATTTTCAATTTTTTATATCGTTCTGTGCCTAAACTTATGTTATAATGGACTAAATGAATACTATTATTTAGAAAGGAGCTGTCGCATCATGTCCCCTACAAAACTCCCGCCTTCATTAAAGCCCCTTGCCTCACCTGCCCCTACTGACCCGAGAATCAACCAGTTAAAGCAGCAACTAACCGCCATTGACCGGCAAATCACAAAGCTAAAATCCCAACCGACAATAGACGAGCTGGAACAAAAAAAAGCACAAGTAGAAGCTAAACTATCGGCTTTGCAAAATGCATCCGCAGCGAATACAGGTAAAACACTGACAAGTAGTTCTTCTGATGATACCGGCAGCACACCATTCGGTCCAGCCTATAAGACAAATCTGCGTAAAATCGGTCAGACCAGTCTCAATACGAGTCAGGGCCTGTATGACGGCAAAAAAAATATCGACATCAGCAGCCTGCTATCGTGAAGGAAAAACAGATTGCCACAAGCGATCTGTTTTTTCTTATTGGAGGATGATTTCGCTGGCTATCTGAAAGCGCCTGTGATAAAATGTCCGTATCAAGCATCGAAGGGATGTGCTGCTATTTGGAAGCTTTACTACAACAAATTTTGGCTGAAATAAAAAGTCTGAAAAACGACAGTACCCGGACCAAAGAAGCGATCAAAGAAATGGCCTATGAACTTAGGGATATTAGGGGTATTATGAAAAACTTTACGGCTGAGCTTGAGAATTCGAATTCCCAGCAAGCAGAAAATACGGATATCATAAGAGCCATCCTATATAATATGGAAGAATTTAATGCCAAACTCGACGGGCTGACATTACATACTGCTTCTAAAGAGGCACTGAACGCAGTTGCTACGAAAACAGATCTGCTCCCGATCAGTGAAAAGCTCAACCAACTTACTGCCGGCCTGGCAACTCACGAAACGGAAATTCGCCGGCTAAAAGCGGTAAAATAAACATTCCACAAAAGCACCTCATAAAAAATGGAGTTATGCTTTGCTGTACCCTACGGCCAGCAAAGCATAACTCCATTTTTATTTATTTCTTTCCTAAATAAAATTCAATCTGTTGCTGGGAAAACGCCCTCATATCCATTCCTTGACGATAAGCTAAAAACCATTCAGTTATATAGCGGATGCATTCGTCAATTGTAAGTTTTGGCTGCCAGCCAAGTTTCATATTAGCTTTGGAACAATCCAGCTTCAAAAATTTTGCCTCATGTAAATGATCATCAGGCTGAAGTTCATATTCCCCGGCAAGGCTTTGCGACAACTTTTCAACCAAATCTCCTACACAAAGCACCCCGGCATCCCCCGGACCAAAATTCCAGCTTTCCGCCCATGCCTGCCCTTCCTCATACAGCTTTTCCGCCAGCATCAAATACCCCCGCAGCGGCTCGAGCACATGCTGCCAGGGTCGAATTGCCTCAGGGCTGCGAATTATAATTTTCTCGCCCTTTTCGATTGCACGCAAGCAGTCTGGAACCAGACGGTCCTTTGCCCAGTCTCCGCCACCAATCACATTGCCGGCCCGCACCGTAGCCACCGCAACACCCTTTGCCGCTAAAAAGGACTGGCGATAAGCTGCTGTCACTATTTCCGCACAGGCTTTGCTGCTAGAATACGGATCATAGCCGCCAAGCGGATCCTGTTCACGATAGCCCCAATACCATTCCCTGTTTTCATAACACTTATCGGTCGTAACCACTACTACAGCCCGGACATTTTTACATTGCCGGACCGCTTCCAAAACATTAGCCGTCCCCATGACATTCGTCGCATAAGTCTGCAGTGGTTCGGCATACGAATCGCGAACCAGTGCCTGCGCCGCCATATGAATGACAATATCCGGATCTGCTGCCTGCATTTCATTTTTTAGGCAGGAAACCTCCCCAATATCTCCACGAACCGATTTTTTTATCAAGGAATCAAGGTTCACTAGCCTAAATAAGCTGGGCTGTGTTGCCGGAGCAAGAGCATAGCCATACACTTGCGCTCCCATATTGTTTAGCCACATTGCCAGCCAAGTACCTTTAAAACCAGTGTGTCCGGTAAGGAACACTCGTTTCCCTTGCCAAAACGCTTTCATAAATTATACCTCACTTTCTATGATAAGCAACCCTACTTTAATTCCAAGAAGACTTTACAACTCATTGTATTTTTTTAATATAATAAAGTAACGAAAAATCTGCCAGTGGAAGTTTATCTGCATATTTTTGGGCCTTAATTTTATTACCGCGAGCAATTTCTATAAAAGATAAATTTCTATAAGCTGAACTATTTTTTTCGTCTAAATCTATAATTTTTTTCAACATCAATTCAGCATCACTTAAACGATTTTCATAATAATATGCACCAGCAAAAGAATTGCATAATTTTATTTTTTCTTGTAAAGAAATTTTTTTATTTAATATTTCGTTTATGATTTCCTGTGCACTTTTGTTCTCAGTTTTTTCAATTGTTACTCCTTGATCTTGCTGTTGCTCGAAATCCTTTCGCAAAGATACGATCTTTACTTTTATATCTGGTACTGTAGAATTAACCATCTTCAATTCATTTGTTTCATCTATGTTTAAAAAGGACTTTATATGTGGATACTTTACTTTTATTATATCCAACTTTGTAAGTTTATAAACCTCAAGCAACTCTTCCATTTGCATTTTTAAATGATACTTTAAGTTATTTTCATTTACTTTTAAAATAACCTCCATAATATCCAGTGCATCTTGTTCCCTGCCTAATAAAACACAAATTTTCACCAACAATACTCTTGCCTCAATATTTCCCGGGTCCATATCTAATAATTTATTAATCCAAATATTAGACCGCTCATAATCATTGGCCATAAAATAAAATTGTGCCGCAGCAAAAATAACATCCACATCCTGACAACCAAGATTGAATAACTCAATCACGGTTATAAGTCCATCTTCGTATTTTCCTTCAGCCTGTAACACCTTGACTTTTTGCTTCAATTCAGTCGTTTTATCCATATAATTCCATTCTCCTCAACACTAAAATTTATATATGTTCGCTAGCACCCCATACCGCCAAATAAAACAATACCACTATACAAATGCCGCAATTACGCCCAAAAGTAAAAGCACATTTCATGCTTCTGCCATACACCTTATACGCATTCTCGAGTCCATTAAATATCTCTTATATTTTGTATTCTCCTTATTTCCTGTTCCAAATCTCTTACTTTCGGCATAAGTTCTATGGCAACATCCTTATTTTTAAAATAGGATAACACCTGCGTTCCATATCCAAAACAAGCCTCTATTGCGATGCGGAAATTTTCATCTTCAAACAAAAAGCCTCTTTTTTTAGCATTTAAAACTTCATAAATAAAATCTATTGCCCCTGATATTATCATATTATCAGATACTAGTTGCTGCTCATTGTGCCGTCGGAAATAACTTAATGTCTTATTAATAAATACGATCTCCCCATTTTCTAATAAGTTTAACCATGTCACCCTATCAACATTGCAATCATATTTTCGGCCATTATATACACCAAAAGGTTCCTTAAGTCTTGATTTTCTAAAAATTGGCGTCGTAGGTTCCCCAATACAGTTAAAATTCTGTTTCAGCATAAAGTCCCCCATTACCTTCCCTGGAACTATTGTATCTTGCAAAAAAATTTTATCTGTATCGCCAAAGACAGGGCCGATATTTCCCTCTCCGTCTACTATACGCCGATGTGATGTTACTATAGAAATCTTTTTTTCTGTATCTTTACTAAAATACTCCATCATTACTTCTACTTTATTAGGATCAAAAAAATCATCATCCATTAAAAATCCAACAAATTCACCGTTGCTCATATTTAATAAATTTACATCATTTTCAAACTGCCCTAAATTTTTTTCATTATGACAATATTTTATTTGTGGATAAATTTTTAAATACTTTTCGTTTAACATTTTTTCAGTTACATCATCTTCACTATTATCCCCAATAATAATTTCAATATTTTTATAAGTCTGCGTCAATACGCTTTCAAGAGCTTTTTGTAAATACTCCACTCGATTATATGTAGGAATTAGTATACTTACCAATGGCACTCCAGCAAAAGCACGCTCTTCACTTACGTCTTTTTTATATTCCTTAATTATTTTAAGTAACATAAAATCCGGGCAGGGCATCTGTAACGCATACTTTAGCGCCAAATCTTTATTGTCCATAGCAAGCAATACTAACGCTATGTTGTACCATGTAGCGTTATTTGTCTTATCCAACGATAAAGCAATAGCCAGTAATTCTTTCGCCGATAAAAACTCATCATCATCATAATAATTTCTCGCCAACCCATTTAACTGGCGAACTTTTTCGATTGTAGATATTTTTTGTTTTAAAACTCTTTTTTTTATATCTTCAACAGATGTTGCCTGCTTGTAAAATCGTTGTTTCAGCACCACTTTATTGTACCTCGCTTTTCACAAACTCATTTTCCTTTAACAACTTAACTATAAAACAATCGACCTTCATGGACAATAGCCATGAAAGTCGACGTTCGTTCATAATATAGCATTTTTGCTTACAAATTAGAAATAATATGTTTTATGCTATATTACCGTTTAATCAAAATGCAACTTCCTTTTATAATTGAAATCATTTCTGTTTGCATGCCAATACTATCAATTTCCTTTTTAAAAGTGGCATCTCCCTGCCACTCATTTTTCCCGGCAACAACACGTGCAATTCTTGAACAAACTTCATATGGATCGATTGCTGTATCCGCATATCCCGGATAAATTTCAGCATTGACACATGTCTCTAAATCTTCCAATATATAAATACCACCACTCGGCAATGCCGGGAATAAGGTGAATAAAGCTTTTATTTGATGACTCCAAATATGCGATGCATCATCAATAACAACCGATGCATTAACATTTTTTAATTGTTCCAAATTTTCTACACTGGCTAGGTCCATTATTTTAATTTCTATACGTTCTCCAGCATATTGTTGGCACGCCGGATTCAAATCCACACCAATAATATTAGCCTTTTTAAAGTAATCCCTCCACATGGTCGTACTTGCACCTTCAAAAACGCCCAATTCTAATAATGTAAATTTTTCATCATGCATTTTTTCTAAAAAGAATTCATATTTTTCTAAATAGTTATGATCAAAACGGCACTTATCTGTTTTTGTCTCATCCCCAATGACACAAAGTTCTCTATAACGATTAAAATACCCTGTATTATATATACCATCTTCATAAATAACTTTTTTCTCTAATCGGCAATTATATATAGCTACATTTCGATTAGGTTGCCCCACAAAATCTTTTGGTTTTGTAAACTTCACAGCAATAAAATATCCTGGTTCCGTACTTGCCGTGGCTTCAGCAATACAATCACCAAACAAAGCTATAAGATCTTCTGCTTCATAGCGCCAATAATCCTCATAATAATTAACTTTAATTTTGGTTCCCGTTTCAACAGGTGTTCTTGCAACAATGATAATTTTTCCGTTTTCTGCGCAAACATATTTTATAGCCTCTACTGCCTGCAAAAAGGATTTTGTTTTTTCCAATCCTTCTGTAACAAATACACAGTCAAATTTTTCTTCGCCAACTATTTTAGCGATATCTTCAACGTTTCCAACAAAATCAGCACCTGCGCCATTAAAAATACCTATATTAATGCACTTAACTGCACCATTTGACATGAAAAAACTTCTCATTACAACTTCTATCCGATGTTGCAATCCCTCCACGGTATTTCTGCCAATAATCAAAATTTTTTTTCCTAAAATTTCTTCTTTTGTAAGAATTCCCTGATTTAACATACCTTCTATAAACGGATAATATGGTTCCATATTTAACATCCCCTTTCAAGTTTCTAACATACATTTATGTTTTATTTTACAGGTCAAAAGCATAAAAGTCTACCTGCAATACCCAATCTACTAAAAGATAGCATATATTTCCTAATATTTAGGCCACCTCTCCTTTATTCTTTTTTCAAAACAGGAATTAGTTATCTACAGCCCGAATAAATATATAACCTTAAATTTAGGAGTTGATTTTTATGAAAGTTGTTATCCTTGCCGGTGGCCTTGGAACACGCATTAGTGAAGAATCTCATCTACGGCCTAAACCAATGATTGAAATTGGAGGGCATCCCCTTCTATGGCATATTATGAAAATATATTCACACTATGGTTTTAATGATTTTATTATTTGTCTTGGCTATAAAGGATATATCGTCAAGGAATATTTTGCCGACTACTATTTACATACCTCAGATGTCACTTTTGATTTTACGAATCATAATAAAATGACAATCCATAATAATATGACGGAACCATGGAAAGTTACACTGGTAGATACCGGTCTTAACACACAAACCGGAGGACGAATCAAACGCGTCCAAAAATATATTGGTAATTCCGCCTTTATGCTCACCTATGGCGACGGGGTCAGTAATGTCAATATAAAAAACCTGCTCAACTATCATCAAAGCACTCGCCCCCTAGTGACTATGACTGCCGTACAGCCCGGCGGACGATTTGGGGTTTTGGACATTGGAGCCAATGATTCCGTCACACGCTTTGTCGAAAAAGCAAAGGCTGACGGGGGATGGATCAATGGCGGCTTTATGGTTGTTGAACCTCAAATATTTAATTATATTCGTGACGACACTACAGTTTTTGAAAAAAGCCCGCTAGAAACGATTGCTCAAGAACATAATCTTCAGGCCTTTAAACATTCTGGTTTTTGGCAATGTATGGATACACAGCGCGATAAAACTGTATTAGAAGATTTTTGGGCCTCTAAAAATGCGCCTTGGAAAATATGGTGATATCGGCCTTATTATCGCTATCCTAAATAGACTGATATAAGAAAATCATACTTGCACGCTTGGCAAAACAACCAGCCAATAAATAGCTAAGCACAAGATATTTCCTCTAAACCTCTAAGCTGATGTACTTTAAAGTCAACTTAGAGGTTTATTTATCTCTTACGGAAATCTCTATTTCTTCGCGCTCCCACACCTTATTTTATTGCAAAATCCATATATGTCTTTTTCGACCTCATTTCATCGTGTGTTATTTAATACAATTGATCATTTCATCAATGCCTTCTTCTAATGAATATTTCATTGTATATGATAATTTCTCAAGCAAATCTTTTTCACTAACAATTGTATGGTATTTTTCCGAATTTTCAATTTGTATATATGCCTCTTTATCTAGTTTCTTTGCTATCATTTTTATTATGTCTTTAATATAATAGCCATTGCCAGTCCCCACATTAACAATTCCATGTATTTTATCATCCCTAATAAGTCTTAAAACTATTTCAGCTATATCTTTCACATGAATATAATCTACTTTATTAAACGGTGTTTTACACAAAAATTGTTTATCATTTTTCAAAATCCGAATAACTGTAGTGATTAATTTTCTTGCCTCTTCTCCTGGCCCATATGGATAAAACAACCGCATCCAAACAAATCTTGCTTGATGTTCCTTACATAAGGAAAATAGTTTATTATAAGTTTCTAACTTACATTTTCCATATAAACTTTTAGGTAGACATGCACTTGTTTTCTTTAAGGCTTCAGTAACATTAAGATCATATTCAAAACAGGTTCCAGTAGCAATTACATTTTTACCACCATTTTCCAAAAAGGCCCTGACCAGATCCTGACTCCATTTTACCCACAAATGGTTTTTATTGGCATTTGCATAATCTCCATCTTGTACATCCCAGGCAAAATGCAATAAATATTCCGGTTTTATCGAAGCTAAAACATTTTCTATAAAATCTTTATCAGATATATCCCCTTGAACAAGTTTCACCTTATCTGATCGCAATATGGTTTTCCTTGTTAATATATAAATATCATACTCTTCTTCTTTTAAGACATTTAGTACATTTGTTCCTATAAATCCTGTTGCCCCTGTAACAAATATCTTTTTCATAAATTCCCCTTCAATAAGATCGGTCTTTTTCTGAAATAATTTTTTCTTCAAGCGGCCATTTAATCTTAAACCGTTTATCATTCCAATGAATACCACGAGAACTTTCCGAATGATACATCGTTCCCATCTGATAATATACCAAACTATTATCTTCTAACGATTGAAACCCGTGGGCAAAACCTTTTGGTATATATAGCATTTTACAATTATCTTGATTTAATTCGACACCTATCCATTTACCATACGTTGGTGATGTTTCACGAATGTCTAGTAAAACATCATAGATAGCCCCCCTTAAACAGGAAACCACTTTCACCTCTTCCCATGGTGCTTCTTGATAGTGCATCCCCCGTAAAGTCCCTTTTTTTAAATTATAGGATAAGTTGCATTGGGGAAATTCCGTATTAAGATTTTTCGAAGCAAACTCACTTTTACAAAAACTGCGAGCAAAAAAACCTCTTTCATCTACATGTTTTTCGGGACAAATCAAATATGATCCTGAAAGGTTTAATTCCTCAAAAATCATATAATAACCTCCACGGTAGGAATGGCAACCAAGAACTTAGCTCCCCATTGTTTGGTATAAGCTAATTGGTCACATATTTCGTCTTTTAAATTCCATGGCAAAATTAATATGTATTCCGGTTTTGTTTCTATTAATTTATCCGGAGCATATACTGGAATCCGCGATCCCGGCAAAAAAGTATTCTGTTTATGAGGATTCATATCCACAACATATTCAATAAAATCTGATTTAATACCGCAATAATTAAGCAAGGTATTTCCCTTAGCAGCCGCTCCATAAGCGACAATTTTCTTTCCCTGCTCTTTTAATTCAATCAAAAGCTTTAATAAGTCCCGCTTAACTTTTTTTACTGCATCTGCAAAATCATGGTAAGAACGTATATCCGCTAACCCTGCAACAGTCTCTTTCCTGAGCATATTTTCGACACTTGGATCAACTGCATATTTCTGGCATTCCTTATGACAAGCAAACACCCGCAAAGACCCACCATGGGTAGGCCATTCCTGTACATCAAAAATCTGCAATCCATGTGCAGCAAAAATATTCTGTACAGTTGTAAAAGAAAGATATGAAAAATGTTCATGATATATTGTGTCAAATTGTGTTTTTTGCATCAAATTCAACAAATGAGGAAATTCCATGGTTATTATTCCTTCCGGATTTAAGGCAATTTTCATTCCAGCTACAAAGTCATTAATGTTTGGCACATGTGCTAAAACATTGTTCCCTAACAGGAGATCGGCTTTTTTGCCTTCAGTGCTTAACTGCTCGGCCAATGTCGTATTAAAGAATTCCGTGATTGTGGGAATATTTTTCTCTTTTTTTGCTATCTCAGCTACATTTTTTGCTGGTTCGATTCCCAACACAGAGACTCCTTCCTTTTTAAAAAACTGTAACAAATATCCATCGTTACTGGCAATTTCAATAACCAAACTTTTATGATCAAAGCCGTATTTTTTGATCATAAAGTCCGCATATTTTTCTACATGCTCTAACCAAGATTTTGAATATGAGCTAAAATATGCATAATCACTAAAAATATTTTCTGGACTTTCAAATTCAGCCAACTGCACTAAAAAGCATTCGCTACATACATAGACATGAAGGGGATATGTCATTTCCCCCCAGTTTTCTTTACCTTTTGCGACATAAGAATTCGATAACGGAGATAATCCTAAATCTACAAAAGTATCTTTTATTCTTTTTCCGCAAAAGCGGCATTTTAAATCTTTATTTTCCATAGTACCATCATCTCATTTCATTATATTTATTCTTTATTGCTCTATCTTTTCATTATATTCGTTCAGATTATTTACAATTTTCAATAGTTGTTTATTGATTTCTTTTATTTCTTGTTGTGTAAATTTTTCTCTTATCGCCGCGTCATCATATATAGCTTTCAGAGAATCCACAATGGAAGAAATTATATATGTTATTGCATGATTATATTCAATACCCGTTAAATCTTTAGGATATTTTTCCTCATAATTTGCAATAAATTTGTACCAGTCAAAGGCAGCTGCAAATGCCATTTTTATATTATTTTGATATTGCTCATTATGAATTCTGAAATAGCTTAATGTATTTATTAGATATACAACATTTCCTTCTTGACATAAGGCTATCCAGGTATGTAAATCTACTAAAGCTTCAGCATTTTCGGCAATTATTTTTTTCATACACTCTCTTGCGCTTATCTTCAACAGAACGGTCGTCGGTTCTCCAATAAAATTAGACAAATTTTTCACTATGTTTTTTTCAATAATGCGGCCTTGAACAATCACATTTTCATTTGCTATTTTCTTAGAAAAACTCATTTCCGGTAAAAAGTTTCCTTCACTATCAATAATTTGCCTATGAGAGGTTACTATTGAAACATTTTCACTGTTTAAATAATAATCCATCATTTGACTAATTTTATCAACATCAAAAATATCATCATCGAGCAAATAATTAAAATACTCCCCATTCGCCTGGTCAAGCACATAAATAAAATTTTGACTAAACGTAAACCCTTTATTTTGATAATATTTTATTTTTCTGTTTGGCAGATACTTTTCCACCACAGCCTTCGTCAAATCATCATCACTATCGTCACTAATAATTATCTCAACATGGCGATATGTTTGCCCTAATGCACTCCGCAAGGCAATTTCAAAATACTCAGGCCGGTTATGTGTAGGCATCAATATGCTTACTAATGGATAAATATCCTCTGAGTATTCATCCAGAAAAACCTTTTTGGCGATTTCATCTTCAGAATTTCTAATCTCAACTCTGCACCATGGTGTTTCTTGAAATGCCACTACAGTCTTATAATTTTCCCTTTTGAATTCAATGCATTGAGCCTCAACAACAAAAGCATTCCCAATAAAAATATCCTCACGCCAAGGTATATCATATTGTGTTGCAATTAAATAATCATCTAATATTTGTACTTCATGATATTTATTGACAGGTTGTTGCCAAGACCTAAGTTCATCTGTATTATTATCTAAAACCTGTCCATAATTTCGTATTGAATTCCATTTTTTTGTAGTCGCTGCAAAAGACTCCGTTCCCGAAACCCCTATCATCCCTACATCAGGTTGCTCCGAAAATATAGCCAATATATCTTTGATAAAATTTATATTTTCAATATAAACTGCATCTCTTATATATATATTATATTTAGCCTCACTCACCTCCAATGCCTGATTATATGCCGCTGCTAAATTCTCTTCGTCAGAAACTGTTATTATTTCAACTTCATATCCATCAGGAATATTCACCCGTGACAAACTCCGTAATAGGTTTTCATTATTCACTTCATTTTTTTTATACACAATAACTGATATTTTTTTATTGTTTTTTAAACTCTTCAAACACGCTCAACACCTTTCGTGATTTGGGACCAATAAAATACTTCTAGATAAATTCAATTATTATGAACTAGTGTTTCCCGACTTGCTGTATACACCAAGGCATTTCTTGTCCCAAAACCACTATTTTATACCCTTGCTCCTTAATTTCTTTGCCATACAATCCCTTGCAAACAAAGTTTTCTTGAATATGCCACACAATATCGTATTGCGTGGCTATAAGACGATTATCAATTCGCATAACTTCTGTGTTTTTCTGATTTCCACCATATTTATAAGGCTTCATTTCTCCATCCTGGTCTGAGTAAATCGCCCCCATCAAATACCTTGTTTTGCTTCCATCCACCGGATCTGATTTGTAACCAAGTATACCAAGCATTCCTACCGAAGGATCGTTTTTGAAAGTACTCAGCATACTTTTTATAAAATCTCGATGAATAATCCTTATATCTTGCTGTATATAAACTTTATATTTTGCCTTACTTTTATGTGTAGCAAGGCTGTAGGCTTCTTCGATCGATGAACAATTTCTTATTGGCAATATTTGGATTTTTATTCCCTCCGGAAGTATCAATTGTTCTATATACTTTCTGCTCTCTTGATATATCTTTTCATCCGTTACCCATGTAATAAAAGCAAGGGTATCTTCCAAGCATACGTTGTCAGGAATGCTCTTTTTTTCGCCCGAAAAAATCTGTCCATTATATTTGAAAAATATTTTCCCATTGTCAGCCAGATGAGTTTCAATCATAGTTTCAAAACTTTGCGGATCCGAAACCCCGCCCATAATATCTCCCATAATAATAAAATCATAATTATTCGCTAACAATAGATGTAAATCTTTCTCTATATTTTCACAAAACTGAACTTGCGCTACAAAGCTGGCTACTTTGAACTGATGTTTATCCATTTCAACTCCAGAGACCTCCGCCTCCGGATAGAGATTTTTCAAATACAAAAGGCCCTGTCCACAGCCACAGCCAATCTCTAAAATCTTGGCATCACGCTTATTTACTGGCAAACGATCAATAATATCCATGTTTTTTATCATACAATAATCTGTACTTAATCCCCATTTTTTACTAAACAGCTCAAAATTTCGTTTTAAACAATCTGCATACTTTTTTTGTTTTTCATTCATTTCTACTGTCCCAAAGCTTTGTTGAAATGACATGCTACCAAAATGGTGAATAAACGTATCTTTGCATAAAAGAAGCGAATACCCAGCTTCCCATATCCTTAATGAATAATCATCATCTTCATAGTTACCCGGCGTAAATATTTCATCCATTCCACCAATTTTTTCATAAACACTATATTTTAGCAAAAAGCAAAATCCAACTAATCGCAATCTTTTTTCCCATTTTTTTTCATCTGTTCTATTATATTGTTTTGCAAAATCAAATAATCCAGCAAGATCCTTATATGGCACTTCTATTTGCTGCATGTTGGAACATGAATTTGTCACACAGCTTACAGCCCCAATTTTTTCATCACTATATAATGCATAAACTAATTGCTCTAGCCAGTGTGGCGTCACTATCGTATCACTATTTAGCAACAATATTTCGCTGCCTGACGCAATTTTCATCCCCTGATTACAACCCTTGGGAAAACCAAGATTTTCCTTGTTATAGATACAACGAAGATCTTTCTGCTGTTCTAACCAGGAAACACTCCCATCTGTAGATGCATTGTCGATTACAATAATTTCATATGTCCCAGCTTCTGTATATTTGCGGATACTATCTATACATAGTTTGGTATATTCATATGTATTATAACTTAAAATAACAATACTTGTTTTTTTCATCAAAAGTTTCTCTCCTACTTATCTTTTCCAAATTCATTATAATATTTCCACAAAATACAGGCATTTATCTATGGCATATTCTAAATTAAACTACTGTACTACCCAAAACTATCATTGATTTAAGCTACCGCTGCTATTTCCCTTTATAATAAAGTCTATTATAACTTAATTCGGCCACATAGTAATCTCGGTTAGATTGTTCCAAATTGTTTTAAAAAATGCTTCCCAATATACATGTAGAAGAATCAACCTTCTCCCATAATATATTCGGTTTTTCTGCCCTATTTATGTAAACAAACTAGGGCAGAATTCCATTATAAAAATCTCGCTTTTACAAAAGGCCTTTGTCTCTAATTAGCTTAAGCAACGGAAAATTGGGCTGTGATGTTTTAGCAATATATTGCAAAGCTGCTGCCTGATTTCCACATTCCATTTCCAAAAGTGCCATATTTTGAAGTGTTTCTTCATGCCCTTCATCCAAGTCCAATGCTTTTAAGAGAAATTCCCTTGCTTCATCCAATCTATCTTCATAATAACATTTACCAGCAAAATGATTACATAAAGAAATTTTTTCTTCCTGCGACATATTCTCATCTATAAACTTTTCGTCGCTTGGGCGGGTGCTGTCATCCACCCGCCCTGTTGAAAATACTTTCATCGCCTTCGATTCTGGTTGTGAAATTCCCCTTGCACTCTCTAAGCCCAAAAAAGTTGCTACATGCGGATATTTTTCAGCTATCTCAAATTCATCCTCAGAAAAACGGAAGTACTCCAAAATCTCTTCAACTTTAAGACGCTGTTTTTCTGTAAGTTTCTTTTCACTGTTGCACAGTAAAACTTCCATAATAGCGAGCGCATCCGTCTCCCGGTTTTCCAACATGCAAATACGTGTTAACAAGATACGAGCTTCTACATGTCCAAAATCTCTTTCCAATGTGTTCTCAATCCAAGTAGACGCTCTTTCATAATCACCGGTCATAAAATAGAGTTCCGCTGCAATAAAAAACAGATCGGCATCGTACACCTTCATCTGTAATAACTCTATCACTCCAGTTAATGCCGCTTCATATTTTTTAGAATTTTTATTTTCAATAATCTTTTCTTTTAACGCCTTAACTTGTTCCTTCTTATCAAATTCTTTATTTGCTTGTTTATTCTTTTTTACCTTTTTACTTGCTTTTCCCAATTCAATCGCCTCCATATTTGTATTTGCTGCACATTTATCTTAATCCGCTATTCACCTCAGGCAATGCTGCCATCTCTTTACTGTATTCCGCCAAAAATGCTTTTTTCGCAAGGGCATATTTCTCATTTAATTGCTTATCCCCACTCGCATGTACTACCCAAAAATCTATCTGTCGCGGGATCACAACCTTATAGCCCTTCCGACGAAATTCAAAACTTTGCGCTATATCATAGAAATGCCACCCAAACAATATATCATCACGCCAATAAAGATCATATTGGGTCGCCATAAGCAATCCGTCTACGGCGATCACGTCCTTATAATCGCCTTCTATTTCCCCATAATACGTTTTTTGTATACTTTCTGGAGTATTGGCATGACAAACCCGCCCGTACAAGTCTTTCTCCTGCCACCAGATTCCTGCCGATGATAAATTTTTACAACCGGCCAATCCTATCAGGCCAATTCGTTCTTCTTTTTCAAACAATTTCAGAATTTCTTTTATATAGTTTTTATTAATTATAAAAACATCTTGATGTAAATACACTTTGTATTTTGCATTTGATTGTTGCATTGCCGTATTATATCCACTCGCCATCGATTTTGCATTTTTAACAGCTATAAACTCTACCGTCATACCCTCCGGTACATATAATTCTTGTAGGTAAAGCAATGACTCGTTATAAAAAATTTCATCCGTAACACAAGTAATAAAGCATATTTTATAATTATCTATTATCATAGCTTCTCCTTATTTTCTCTAACAACAGATCAATATCCTTGTTATTCCTTGCGTAAATACTGAGAATTTGCTCCATTAGATTCTCATTTATTGGCAGGGATAAAGCCTCGGCTACCATACAAACAGCTTTTGCTGATTCTGGATATGATGCATACATTTCATGTAACAATTGCACACCCGCACTAAGATTTACCTTTTGCTGCAAATACAACGCTACCGCTAACAAAACTTTTTCGGGCTTTAGCATAGAATTTTCGACCAAAGCTATCAAAAATTCGCCTGAAACACTTTCTGTAGCACATATTTTACAAAGCTGTTCACAATTCTTTTCCATTTCTATATTGTTTTCAATTCGTCGTAATAAAAAAACCATGAATTGCCGTACGTCTTTTGTAAAACAGCCTTGTAAACTGGCAGTAGTCTGATCCAGTTTACACGCCTTTACAAACCAAACCATCACTTCAAGATCTTCATTCTTATTCACAAAGCCGCAGGCTAGCAATTTCTCCAATAATTTTTTTTCTGCTGGTTTTTTTTGCACGGAAAAACTGACTTCCTTATATTTTGCCAATTCAAACAAATGAACGATTTCTGGAAAAGCAAAAAAATGTACGGTATCTTTTCGAATTATTCCCTGAGGATAATAGCGCCAATGTCCACTCATCAATTCTTCTAAGAGGGACCAGTGACGAATATTATAAAATGAAGCCACGATACAGCCCGTCGGTTTTAAGTACTCTCTAAGTTTGCAAGCCTGTTCTTGCGGAGAAATACTTCGTTCAAAATAATCCCCTACAACAATGTAATCCAACAAGCTTTCGAGAGGGCCTGGCGTTACATTATTATTAAACGGATCGCTTATAAACATTTCTGTTTCATTTATTGTGTAAATTTTCGCCTTGGGTACAATTTCCTTCATGGGAGCTAAAAGGTGTTCATTCCCGACTAGCAATATCTGCAATACTCCCGTTTCACCTGATAAAAACTGCAATATTCCCATATTATCTTGCTGCATAAATTAGCACCTCTTATTATATCCCGGCATCTTCTGCTGTTTCTGCCAAACCTCTTTGTACATTTTTTCTATAGTTTGTAAATAAAGTTTCTCATTCATAAGTGCTGACTGCAACATTATGTTTCGTAATTGCCCATGCAAAGTATCCAATAAATCCCAGTCATGCGCCAATGCCACACTTTTTTCTATATAGGATATATCCTCCTCGACAGCTAATTCTGCTAATCCTATATTTGCTAAAATACTATAACCAAATCTTGACCCATGCCTTTTGCCGTATTTACTTACAACGGGAACTCCCATATATAGAGCCTCACAGGTTGTTCCCCCACCAGGATAAGGATATGTATCTAGCCCAATATCAACATTCAGATACTCTGCCATATATTCCTCGGTTGCCGGAACAAAGCTTACCCGAGATATATCATATCCTATCTTTATCAACCGTTCTTTTGCCACTTCAATCATCGCTATATCATTAAATACTTGGTTTTTTAAAATCAGCCTTGAATTAGCTGTTCGGTTTAATATTTCAAGCCAAAGATATAACATATCGTCTGTGATTTTTGCATACTGATTAAAACTGGCAAACGTAATAAATCCATTGCTGCGACAAGGTGCCTTCCCTCCCACAGGAACATCCGATCTGCCAGTATAACAAAACTGACTATCTGGTAACCGCAATAATTTTTCGGAAAAATATGCTGTCTCCGCCGCAGGGTCAACATATCGATCTGTAATAAAATAGTCCACTGTATCTAACCCTGTCGTATCAACATATCCAAGCCCTGAAATTTGTACCGGTGCTGGTTTATAGGCTAACACAGGCAACCCACTATTAGCAGAATGACCCGCTAAATCTATTAGAATATCAATTTCATCATTATAAATCAATGCTGCAATTTCCTTATAACTTTGACCCAATACATTTTGCCATTTATCTACCCGTTGTTTTAAATACTCAGAAAAATTATCTTCTGCAGATAGACTATAGCAAACTACAAAAAACTGTTCCCGATCATAACTACTCAATAAATGATGATAAAAATAGAACATGATATGTTGACGAAAATCCGGAGATATATAGCCTATTCTTATTTTTTTATGTTTTCTTTGTTGTCTATGATTGTACTGCTCTACCGACCCTAAAACCTGGTTATATCTGCAATGCTTTTGATAAAGAATATTCGCTTCACATTCTCTATAATGTGCAACCAATAAGTGCGAACTATATGCCTGACAACGCGTCTTCATATCGCTGCCAAGTTCACTTGCTTGCTCATAATACTTCATGCTAATCTCGACATTCCCCAATAATTGTTCGATATAGGCAATAGATTTTTTAAGTTCACTCGCAGCAAATAAATTGCCCACAAACTTGCTGCGATCAAACAATTCTTCAGCCTGATAAAATGCCTTTCGTGCTCTAATATATTCACATACCCTCATACAGGATTGTCCTAACAGGATCATTAGCTCCACAAGATCTCCTGTTTTTTCATCGAGTGCCTGTTCAACAATCAAGATAGCTTTTTTATAATCGCCTAACTTAAAATATGCAGAGGACAACATTACTGCAGCTTCTGGTAGAACCACACCTAAACTTCGCGCTGTCTGCAGATAATATATTGCACTCCACCAATCCTTTTCATTTAAAGCCTTCTTGGTTTTTGTCAAAAACTTTATAGACAACTCCTCTTTCGAGTGTTCTTTTCCTCCCTGCAAAAAATCTTGCCAAATTCTCAAATATGCAGTCTCAATATCCTGCATATAAAGAGACCCATTCATAACTGGTGAAGATTGCATTTTCTCTCGCAATCCAAGATGAATTTCATTTAGGCGACTTTTATTTTGTGCCATCTGAACCGCTATTTTAATATATTCTTCTTTAGAAAATGCACACCACTCTGATAATCCAATATTTTTCATAAGACTATAGCCGAACCGGGAACCATGACGTTCCCCCACAAGCGTAACTATTGGTACTCCCATATAGAGAGCCTCGCAGCTTGTTCCACCACCAGGATATGGATATGTATCTAATGCAATATCAATATCCCCGTATTCTTCAAGATATTTATCAGTTTCTGGTCGCAAATCAATGTTATCAAAATCAAATCCAAGGTTGATCATTCGTTGTCTAGTTTTTTCTATCCCATACTCTGTTGAAAAAATTTTGCTTTTTAACACTAATTTAGAATTCGGCACACGTTGTAATATTTCAAGCCATATACGAAGCATCTCATCCGTAGTTTTCGTGAAATTATTAAAACTGCCAAAAGTTATATACCCTTGTTTTATATATGCGGCTGGCAAACACGGCGGCATATTATCTGAAGGCGTATAACATAAATGACTATGCGGCAATCGAAGAATTTTTTCTGTAAAATATTCCTGATTTTTCCCTATCGGGTCGATATATATATCTGCTAAAAAATAATCTACCGCTGCTAAACCTGTCGTATTGAAATAACCTATTCCAGAAATCTGTATAGGTGCTGGTTTATAGGCGAGAATAGGCAGGCAATTGTGTTGCGTATGACCAGACAAATCAAACAGGATATCGATTTGATCCTCATAGATCAGTTTAGCCGCAGCAGCATCGTCCAAATCATTTATATTAGACCATTTATCTACAAGTCCTGCAATTTGTCGGCTAACAGCATCTTCCGCACATTTTGCATAACAAGTAACTTCAAACAAGTTATGGTCATAATTTTTAAACATTGCATAGCTAAAAAATATCACAACATGATGTCTCATGTCAGGTGATATATAGCCTATCTTGATTTTTTTGGGAAAATCTTGGCGCGTATGTTGATATGGTTTTATTCCTTGGAAAAATGAATTGTATTTGCAATGGGCCTCATACAGTTCATTTTGCTCTTTATGTGCTAAATAATGCAGATTAAACAGGGCATTACTATAATCCATTGCCTTGCTTTGCGGCGTCACAGAATACGCTACTGACTTTAGGTAACTGTCTACACTAAGCTGAGCCTCGCCAATATTTTTATAACTATTCCCCAGTAAATTATAGATCATGCTTCTGACTTCATCGGTAAGATCTTTACATGTATCTAAAGCCCATGTTGACTCCTGTATGGCTTTATCCCATTTATTCTCCATATAATTAACACGAGCAGCTAAAAAGTGGCCATAGCCATACGTTGGATAAATGTCCACGATCTTTCTAACCGCTGTTTGGGCAGCTTCTAACTTCCCTGTCTCAACATATATTCCTGTTAAAAAACCCATTGTGTCTTTATCATGATTACTATTTTGCAATATTTTTTGTGCTATCGATTTCGCCTGGTGATAATCTTTCTCACTAATACATTTTAACAATTTCTCTTTCAACATCTTTTGTTCATCATCTGTAAGTTTTTCATTTTGGGAATGGCACAAATAATTTTCCCATATCATCTCGTAAACAGTTTCAACTTCGCCAACATATTGATCGCTATTCATAAGATCAGATTTATTTAGTATTTGGCGCAAATTTTTATGTAGCGCATTCAATAAATCCATATCTTGCGCAATCAATATCGTTTTCTCAATATAGGAATGCTCATCCACGGCAATAAATTCTTCCAACCCAGCATTTTTCAATAAACTATAGCCAAACCGCGAACCATATTTATCTCCACAAAGAGTTATAACGGGCACACCCATATAAAGAGCTTCACAGGTCGTTATCCCCCCAGTGTAAGGGAACGTATCCAGTGCGATATCCACATCATGGTATTCATGCAGATACTCTGCCGTAAATTCACGTAATTCTATCAACTCCATATTAAAACCAAACCGACTGAGCCTTTCTCTGGCGACAGACTTCCCTTCTGGGTTACCAAACAATTTACTCTTCAGCAATAGCCGTGATCCAGAAACACGCTGCAATATTTCTCGCCAAATAATCAGCATCTGATCTGTAACCTTATTAAAATTATTAAAACAGCCAAACGTTATATATCCATTTTTTAGGCAGGGTGCATTGCCGGGGGATGGCATTTTAAAATGCGGTGTATAACAAAAAAGGCTATGCGGCAATAAAAGAAACTTCTCTGTAAAAAATTTCGCCCAGCTTTTCTCCGGCATGCAAAAAGGATCTGAAAAAAAATAGTCAACCATTGGCAAAGCTGTCGTATTAAAATATCCCAGCCCGGACACCTGTATCGGTGCGGGCTTATAAGCCAAAACTGGCAGACAATTATTTTTAGTATGCCCGGACAGATCAACCAAAATATCTATTTTATCATCATAAATCACCCGGGCAACCACTTCCGCCTCAAGGTTAGCCACATCACGCCATACAGTTACAAGGCCTTGCAGTTTTTGTGTGACAAAATCGGCATTGTTAGCAGCATAACAATAGACTTCAAATTTATCACGAGAAAATTTTTGTAATAAAGAATATATTAAAAATGCTACGGGGTGTTCTCTAAAATCAGGCGAGATATATCCTACACGAAGCTTCCTTTTCTCTTCACCATAATGAATATATTGCGGGGTTTTCTTAAAAAAATCCTGATACCCTGCATATAATGCCTCTATTTTATTTTTGGAAAAATCCTGTGCATAATTCATAACAAATATAGCATTACTATATTCCCGAATGCTTTGCTTACGATTTTTCTCTAATTTACTTGATTTTAAAAATGCTTCGGCTGCGTTTTCCGGTTGCCCCATCATGGTATATGCCGAACCTAATAAGCTCCAGGCTTCACTTAGTGATTTGCTATAGCAATCGTTCTTTTCCTTCTTTTGCAGTTCTTCAATACGCAAAATAATCTTAGACAGCAGCGCTGCTTCACTTAAAATACAGCCTTGATTTTTATATACATAAATTTCAGCCATACATGCACCAATGTGGTTGGGTTCTATTTTCTTAATAGCATCGACAAAAGCTAATGCTTTTTCGTTGTCCCCCAACTTCATATATGCCATTGCTAAAATATATAGAGCTTCGCTATCATTTTTATTATTTTTTAAAAGTTCTTGTCCACAAACCACCGCAGCTTGATAATTTTCATTTTGCATACAATCCTGACTTTGTTGCAGTAAACTCATTCGTTCCTCATCTTTTATTCGTTGCATAAATTACTTATCACCTCTTCGATTTAATCCAGTGGTGCAATGCTATATACAAGAAACAGTATCCCTGCTTCTTTGGTTGCATAAAAATTCCATCTATTCCACAGTTGCTATTCCAAGTCTCTATCCGATTATAATATCGCAAAATCCGCTTCAAAAGTTAAATAATACATCTCTCACATTTTCAACCATTAATTAGAACTACTGGCCATCCAATTTTGCCAAATTTGTTCATATGCAGCTTCTACATCGCGGACATAAGTCTCCCCGTTCATAAGCACAGATCGCTGCATAATAGAACGAAGCTGACCATGCAACTCCGACAACAAATCCGGACTCGTAGCTAAAGCTACTGCGATTTTTATATAATCCGCCGGAGTTGCTGCCCCTAATTCTTCTAATCCAATATTTTTTAAAATACTATAGCCAAAACGTGCTCCATGTCGGCGCCCTATTAATGTAATAACGGGAACTCCCATATACAAAGCTTCGCATGTCGTGCCTCCGCCTGGATAAGGGTATGTATCTAAAGCAATATCGATATCATTGTATTCAGACAAGTACTCCATTGACGCTCCTCTTATTTCCAATTGCTTCGCAGTAAATCCGATCTTTTTTGCCCGCAAAAAAACATCATATTGATCATGTTTTTTATCAAAATGTGGACTTTTAAGAATAATTTTAGATTCTGGCACCTTACATAAAATCTCAAACCAAAGGGTTAGCATATGATCTGTTATTTTAGCAAAATTATTAAAGCTACCAAAAACAATCGCCCTATTTTCTATTTTCTTTACTAAAGGATCTGGCATTGTATCGGGTGGAGTATAACAGAAATGACTATGCGGTAATCGTAACAGTTTCTCCGAAAAATCATTATCATTCTCCCCCATTGGATCGCAAATATTATCGGTAAGAAAATAATCTACTTGCGGTAATCCCGTTGTATTAAAATATCCAATACCGCTGATTTGAACCGGCGCTGGTTTGCTAGCTAAAACAGGCAGACAATTGTTTGCACTATGTCCTGAAAAGTCAAAAAGAATATCAATGGAATCATCATATATACATTGTGCAGCCTCTGTGTCCGTTAATGCCGTTATATCCCGCCAGCCATCAACCAAGCTTGCCAATTGTTCTGTTACCATATCCCCAACACCACGAGAATAGCAAAATACCTCAAATCGATTTTTGTCATACTTCGCCAATAACTGATATGAAAAATACACCACTACGTGGTTACGAAAATCTGGCGAAATATATCCTATCTTCAATTTTTTGTGGTTTCGTTTCTCATGACAATACCTTTGACTATTTTTAAAAATATTTCCATATCCTTTATGAATACGCACAAGCTCACTATCTGTTATATCCTGGAAATAGCTACTCATAAATAAATAATTACTATACCATCGTGCCTGATCAATAATATTGGTTGCTGTCTGGCTTGCCTGAAGAAATTTCCCTGCAGCTTCACTATTATTGCCCAATGCATATTCGCAAAGTCCAATCAACTGATATATTAAGAATGCTATTTCTTCCTTTATATATGCTTGTTCCTGTTGCAAAATGAAATAGAGACGATCTTTCGCTAGGGTATAGTGTTTTTTTTCATACATGATTCTGGCACGTAAATATTGACCATAAATATTATTCGGATTAATTGCTTCAATCTGCTGTACCAAGTTTATGGCACCATTTAGATCTTCTTCTTTTATGCATTTAAAAGTTTTTTCAATCATATTCCAAACTAGTGATGAGGGATCACACATTAAAAAACACCTCGTTTCCCATTTACTCAATAAAGTTCCTCATTTAGGCTTACATTGTTACCAGTTGCTTTTTAGATATACTTCTTTATTGTCATTCGCTTTATTTTTTATAGCCATCAATATCAGCTAACAAATTCATTAGATCTAAAGTTTTATCCTTTGATTCCTCAATAATTTTTTTTGCTGCCATATCATCTCCAGATAAATGCAGCAAGAATCCTAGGGTATAGATTATATCCGAATTATTACTGTCGTTATGATAACCCACTTTTATAAAATCTATGGCAAGATCAGGGTTAGCATTCTGAAAAAGTACTGCTGCAAGCCGAACCATGCGTTCTGTTTTCCCACCTTCTTTAAACCCGATGATCTTATAAAGTTGGTCTGCTGTTATATCATATGAAAAAATCATCGATAAAATTTTTGCTTCTTCCTGCGTCCCAAAAGCTTGATCTTCCCAGGCTTGTAAAAGCATGATGAATTGCCCTTGCCAATTATCACAAAAATCCCCACTTGTTATATAACGTGGAATATCTTTTTCCTCTTTATTTTTATTGATCCCACAACGAAGGCGTTCCACTTGTTGATAAATTCTTTTTTCTTCACTAGTTAAACTGCAACTATTTCTCCCTAAAAAATCATCAAGAACCTTTTGATAAGAGTTTGGCAATAACGTTTTAGCCACCTGATAATTATTTTCATCATAACATTGCAACAGGCTGATTATCATAAATATATATTCCTTTGTAATATCTGCTGTAAGCTGCTCAATAGCAGTATTATATTCGATTTTCGCTACCAGTCCAGCTATAAGAATATTCTGCTCTGCAATATTATATTTCTGTTGCAGCATTTGTACATAATAAAGATACACTTTATCAAATGAATATTCACAAATGCTTTTAATAATGAACTGAATATCTCTTTGATTCTCTCCATAAATTGTCCGAAAAAAAGCTATTACATCAACAGGCTCCTGCAAGCGAATCAACTGATAGCATTCTCTTAACGCAAACGCATTATATGCATACTCCCGCAAAGATTTCAAATACCAATCAAACGCTTTTTCTACGTCATTTTTCAATACCGAAATCCTGGCAAAGGTTAAATACAAAAGATTTAGTTGCCCATCAAAAGCTCCCATTGCCTTCTTGTTTTTCTGTGCATCATATAAGCGCAATGCCTCCCATAAATATTTTTCTGCATTAATATAATCTTTTTGATCAAAGAGCACGGATCCTTTATTCCATAAGAATTCCGGCATTTCAGGAAACTGTTTTATCGCCAAATCAATTGCCGCTAAAATTTCCCTTGAACTTTTTCCGCTTAAGGCCGTCGCATCAATTAGCCGCCGATATATTCCACTTTCCGTTCCTAATGCAATAATATTGGCCGTAATCGTCTTGTTTGCATACTCAATCGCCTTATCATACTCTTTTAATCCATAATAACAATCGGCCAGGTACGGATAATGCCATGATTTTTCACCATTTTCCTCTATGCTTTTTTTTAAAAGTTGCAAATTCCGTTCAAGTTTTCCTCTAACAATTTTATGTGAATAACCCGTATGATAAATTTCTACTTCAGCTTCCATTTGGGCGAGCTTTAATGGTGCGTCAAGTCGAGTTATAAATTCATGCACCTTTCCCTGAAAACAAATATTGGCATCGTTACGAAAAATGCGAACACTTTGGACTACATTTATTACCCGATTATCGGTATCTTCATCTACATTAAGCAGTTGGCATAAAAGCGCATCTATATTTTTATCACTATTTATTTTATTTAAGTACTGAGGAACATTATATATAGTTTCATCTGTAAAGTATTCATCTGCATCCAAGAATAGAATCCACTCCCCCGAAGCTTTTTCCAGGGCGAAATTTTTTGCTGCAGAAAAATCCTCCTGCCATTTATAATTATAGACAGTTGCCCCCTTCTCTTTCGCAATTGAAATCGTCTTATCTGTCGACCCCGTATCAACAACAATGATCTCATTGGCAATTTTCTGCATCCGGTTAATCCATTCGGGCAAATTTTTTTCTTCATTCTTCACAATGACGCATGCCGACAAATCCAGCATAAGTAACGCCTCCTTTTCTATATTATACGCAAAAAATCACACTTATTATTTTGTTTATTTTCGATTTCTTTTCTCAGCACTCCAGGTTAAATATGATGTAATAATTTTTGACGTATCACCTAGTTTTTTGGCTTTATGCAAATTTTGTTCAGCTTTTGCATAATCGCCACAATAATACCAACAAATTCCTGCTTGGCGGAAAAGCATTGGATTCTCTGCGGGTTTACTTTTATCCGAAAGTGCCAATTCTATAAACGCGACCGCATCTTGCCATAAATAATGTGCCGATAAAATTTGGCTGATTTGTAAAACCAATCCCTCTTCAGAACAATCTTTCCCTATTTGCAAAAATCTGCTTATTACGGGCTGTTCTCCCAAGCGCAGCACGGTTGGCAGTAATATAATATATCCTTCATAATCCGTTTTATCTAATTTCACCTGCAAATGATGGTATCTTTTTATACAATTCAAAAATACTCGCGGCAATAATTTTTCAGCTTTCTCAAATTCATTTTCTTCTGTGCAAAGCAAGATATATGTCAAAATTTGCAAGTTAGCTGTACATTGTTTTAATGCAAAGTGATAACTTTCCGCTTCATTGCCTTCCATTAAAAAATGGTATATTTTAGTTTCTTCAAAAACAATGCCTTCTGTTTCTTCCAATATTTGAGCATAATAAAAATACACTTCGTTTATAGCTATTTCTTCCAATCGCTTAAGAATAAATATTAAATTTTTCTTATTCCGTTGATAAAAGCGATCAATTTCTTTAATTATAGTTTCTTTCGTATAGCTTTTTATCACTTCATAAAATTGAGAAAATGCTTGACAATTATATAAATTTTCTTGCAATGCCAGCTCAATATATTTTTTTGCCTCATTTACATTTCCTTCTCGCATATAAATATCTCCTAAATAACTATAGGTTTCCGATATAAAATACATAAAGCTACTAGAATTTATACTGCCTATTTTTCTGTCTTTATAAACAGATAAAGATTTAAACAAATATTCTTTCGCTAAAGAATATTTTTCTTGTCGGAAAAAATTTGCAGCATAATATGCATAAAAATCCGGTATATCTGGGAATAATTCGATTGCCTTCTTTATATAAGGGGCGATTTCTTTAGGATCTTTTTTTAAGAAAACCATAGAATTAATAAGATTTCGATAAATATCACTTTCGCTGCCGATGGAAGATGCGTCCGATGCAATATGCAGTTTTGCATATTTTATAGCTTTTTCATGTTCACCCAGCCCTTGATAACAATCTACCAAATACCGATAATGCTGTATTCCTTCGCCATTTATGGCAATATCCTTTAGCAATAAATCCAAATTCCTCTGCAACTTTGCTTGTATCCGTTTCGTTGAATATCCCGTATGATAGACTTCCAAAAATTTCTTCTCAATAAAAATACGCAGTTCTTGCCCTTGATGACGAATACCTTCATGAATATTGCCTGTATAACGAAGATACGACTTGTTTCGAAAAAGTCGCAGATTCATAAAACGATTCATTTCGATATTATTTTGATCGACATCTATATTTACAATGGGGCAAAGAATCGCATCTACCGCATCCTCGCGTAGATGTTCCCGGGCAATGACGCGGCGAACATTTTTTACCGTTTCGGGCGTAAAGTACTCATCTGCATCCAAAAAAACGATCCAGTCACCATTTGCCTGCTCAATAGCATAATTTTTGGCAGCAGCAAAATTATGATCCCATTTATAATGATAGACCTTGATTCCAGCTTTTTCAGCAATTTCTACCGTATGATCGGTTGATCCTGTGTCTACAAGGATCTGTTCATCCGCAAATATTTGCATATTTTTTATCCAGCAGCCAATTTCTTGCTCTTCATTTTTTACAATAACGCAAGCCGTTATTTTAATAGTTTTTTCCCTGATTTTTGCCTGTTCCCATTCTTTCATCATTCTTTCAGCCAAAAGACAAGCCTCTTCATCAAAGGTAATGGGTTCAATTGACATATATTGTTTATAACATCTTATCGCTTCCATCATCTCAGATATAGCCGCATCATATTCGAAATTTTCTGCCAGATATTGCGCATATTCTGCATGGAATTCTGGTATTTCAGGATAATCTTGAACTGCTGACTTTAATATATGGATTATTTCTTTCTCATCAGGAGTAACCTGTTGCTCTAACAACCGCAGCAAAATTCGATATGATCTACTGGCATATGATATCGGCTGGCGGCCACGTGCAATATCAAGTTTTGCATACTTTATTGCATTTGATATATCCCCTATACCATCATATGCTTCAGCTAAATATATATATAATTCTTCTGGCTTATCAGATGACTCTATATTGTCTAATAATATTTTCAAATTACGTTGAGCTTTTATCTTTTGTTTTGAACTTGAATAGCCCGTATGATAAATACATAATGTTTCCGCTGGTATAATTGCTATTTTATCTATTACTTTTCCGTTATCCAATAATTGTTCATGAATTTTCCCCGTATAGCAAATTGATTCTCTTCTTCTAAAAATACGTGGTGCAAAGAAATAATCAATCTGTCTATCATTCTGATCCTCATCAATATTAATTAATTTCACTGCTAAAACATCATAATTATCTTCATAAGTCATTATAGTTTTTCGCAAATTTCTAATTCTATGCTCACAAAAATACTCATCTGCATCCAAAAATACGACCCAGTCAGAAGTCACCTTAGATAAAGCAAAATTGCGAGCTTCAGAAAAATCTTCATTCCATACATATTGGTAAACTTTTGCTCCACTTTCCTCGGCAACATGCATTGTTTCGTCGACTGATCCCGTATCCACAATTACAATTTCATCAACTATCCCTTTAAGAAATTGTAATGAATGTTTTAATTCTCTTGCACTATTTTTAACAATATAACATGCAGATATTTTCATTCTACGGCCTCTTTCTTTTATATAATTAACGAAATCTTCATCTGTGAAAACTTCGTTAATTATATAAAAAACAACGAAATAAAAGGCGGATGCTATACATCCGCCTTTTATCTGTTGTCCATTAGAGAATATTACTGTAATAAGCTGAGTACACTTGAAGTGGACTGATTGGCTTGTGCGAGCATTGCCTGCGAAGCCTGCATCAGAACATTGTTCTTCGTGTATTCCGTCATTTCTTTTGCCATGTTGGCATCACGAATTGTGGATTCAGCAGCACTTACATTTTCACTAGAAGTTGTCAAGTTAGCCGACGTGTAATCTAAGCGACTTTCAACTGCACCAATATTTGTCTGTTCATCAAGAGCTTTCTTAATTGCTGAATCAAGAACATTAATTGCTACATTTGCATTATCGCGTGTCGTTACATCAATCGTTTTAACTACCCCAGTAGCTGCATCAGTTCCTTGCAGACCAAGAGCCTGTGCACGCATATCTGTAAGGCCAACTTTGATCGACTGATTGGATTTCGTACCAATCTGTAATGTCAATGCATTGTCACCAGATACATTTTGTGCACGGATAGTTTCACTAAACGCATCCAATTTCTGGTTGATGGATTTTTTTACGTTTCCATCAGTTCCAGTAATGCTGATCGAGAATCCTGAAATCTGGCTCGTTGTTCCAGAAGCACCAGCGGAAATCGAAAGCGCAGACGTTCCATCAGCTGTATACGTGCTGACACCTGTTGCATCTATTCCGATGAAAGAACCAGCCTGAGCAGCAGTAGCAAACGGTGTACCACCAGCTTCACTATTTGCCTGATTGAAAATACTGGACAATACATTGTTGCTTACTTTCATCGAAGTTGTATAACTCTTACCATTCTGAACGAACGAGATCTTAATGGTATCCGAAGATTTAATATCAAGCGTATTGCCATCGCGGTCGCTCAAAGTTGTCAATACAGATGCAAAAGCCGTTGCTGTCGACAAATTCTGATTGGAATATACAGAAGTAGTAGCCGTTGTAATGCTTTTATTCATGGAACCATCAACAAGAGTTTTGCCATTAAATGTTACGTTGGCATTGTCATTGATCTGGTCAATCGCCTGATTCAATTCTTTCTGAATGATCTGGCGGTCAGCCGTAGTATTAGTATCATTGGCTGCATTTACAACTTTTTCCTTCAAAGTCTTGAGGATATCAACTGTCGAGCTTACAGCGCCTTCAGCAGTTTTCAAAAGGCTGTTACCATTCTGCGAGTTCTGGTTTGCCTGATCCAAAGAACGGATCTGAACGCGCATTTTTTCGGAGATTGCGTAGCCGGAAGCATCGTCAGCTGCGCTGTTGATCTTCATACCGGAAGATACTTTCTGCAGACTCTTTGTGAGTGCACTGTTGTTTCTTGTCATTGTGTTCAGCGTATTAAGCGCTGCGATATTGTTTTTTACTACCATTGCCATGATGGAATTCCTCCCTGATTTCTTTTTTTAATATTAAGCATCCCTGCTTAAATTTTTATCAAAGCTGGGGCAGGCTGCCGATCGCTCAGCTGTCCCGGCTCTTTGATCTTTACAATATATATATCGGCATTTTTTTTTATTACTTAAATACTTTTTTAATATTTTTTATTTGTTTTATAGATTTTTATTAAATAGCTGACCTGCAGGGTTCCCCCCCAGAATATCATAGGATTTAACCGCCTGGTTTTTTTGCTTTGACTTATTGAGCCATAACCTTGCATTATACTGTAGCTGCATATCCACAGGTTTCAGCTTCGCATACAATGCCTGTCCGGCAGTTGTCTTCGGCCAAATTCTGTCATCAATCTTCTCCAGCAGTTGCTGAATTGCAGTACGCTGTTCCAGCAGCTGCAAAAACATATCAACTTCATCACTTGTAATAAATTTAAGCATTTCTGCTGACAGCATGTAATATTTTTCCCATAAATCTTCTACTTTCAGCCTTGCCGTATTCATCAGGAAACACCCTTTTCTTTACGGGCAATCTTAATCGCTTCATTCCATGTGTTACGCAGTTCGGTTATGATCTCCTTTGCCTCTTCAACTTTTTCAACGCTGCTCTTCATATTGGCTTCAACAAGGCAGTCATACACATAATTGTAAAGAGGCAGTAATTGATGGGAGATTTCATACTCCATCTTGAGTGTCATGCGAAATTCACTGATAATATTTTGTGCTTTGATCAGCGATGTATTTGTTTTTTCATAATCCTTGTTTCTTATTGCTTCAATACCCTCAGTCATAAAGCGCAGCGCACCATTATAAAGCATCAGCGTCAGTGCCTCCGGCGTTGCCGTCATCACCTGCTGACGCTTATAGGCCTCTGCCGTAAAAGCTGCATTTTGCTGCATAAAAGAACCCTCCTCATTCCGAACCAAAGCGGGGATTAGCCCGCACCATTATTTAAATGCACTGGTTACATAACTTGCCTGTGAATTTAAATTGGCAATCGCCGTTTCCATCGCATCATACTGCTTGTATAATCGGGTTTGATAATCATCCATCATATCCTGATAATCATCCATCTTATCCTTTAGTGAAGTTATCAATTTTCCCAGTCGGCTCTGATCACTCGTCGTAGCGGTCATCCCAGCCTCTGTTGAAATTGACGAAAGTGCATCCTTCATTACCAAATCAAGCCGGTTAGCGACCCCCATATTGGCAGTGTCCTTATCGCTTTTTGGCGATGAAGCAAACAACTGATAAACACTGTCTGGATCCGCTTGCAGTGCTTTTTTGAGTTTCGCTTCATCGATGTCAATATGACCTTTGCTTGTCGATGCCGAAATCCCAATTGAACCAAGCGTATTATAATCACTGTCAACGGCATCAACTGGAGTAGAAAGGGCCGAGCGCATGCCACTGACAATATTTCTCAATACAGTGCTGTGGTATAACAGCCCCGATTTTGCTTTCTTCTCCCAGGCTGTGACTTCATCCGTTGACATCGCCTTTTTTTCCGTATCCGTCAACGGCTGATATTTCGAGTACTGTGTCTCATAGATTTTATCATTGAGCGAATCTATCATCTTATTATAATCAGATACAAACTGCTTTACATTTTTTATGATAGCATCTGTATCCTGGTTTACGGTAACCGTTGTCGAGCCAATCGCCTGCAATGTGTAATTGACACCGCCAGCTGTTATTTTATTGCTGGTAAGATTTGTATAATCCTTGCCATCGATCGTAACGGATCCTGATTTACCGACGGCCGACAAAGGATTTGTATCGGACATCGTCTGGGCGGCATTTAGTACGGTTCCATCATAAATTCCCAGGTTCAAGTGATTGAATAGGGAATTTGTCAACGTCGTACTGGCAGCCGCCTGAACAGTTTTACCATCTGTATTCGTATAGGAACCAGTAATAGCAGCAATTGATATGAGGTTGCTGGCCCCACCATTCTTGTTATAGATGCTGAACGAATCATTGACCGAATCATACGATGCGGTAATATTACCATTTGCTCCTGCCATATCGACAGCAAGATCATTTAATGTTTTTTCCGCTAAATCCGCATAAGAATAGGAAACCACATCGCCGTCTTCCGGCTTCGTCGTTGCAATTGAGGTTGCTATTGATCCGTCACTATTCCCTGCAGTTGTCGTCGTCGTCGTCGTATCCCCACTGGTTGAGGTTGTTGTTCCGGTCACTGCTGCCGGTCGGAAACTGGCAACAGGATTTCCGGTTTTATCATCGGTCGTCTTGGTTGTATAAGTGTTTACAACATTTCCGCCACTATCCTTGAGTGTAGTTACAAAGCCAGATGTTCCATTATCCACCGTATCCGTATTATATACCGTTCCCGTTGTTGGATCAGTATATGTTCCGGAACCAACAGCTCCAGGGATAAAGCTGGCTACATTTTTTCCACTAGCATCGGTCGTTGTCGTCGTATAATTCGTCGTCGTCGTTGAAGTGGATGCATCTTTCAGTCTGAAACTAATAGCCGCTGTTGTTGAAGCACTTGACATCGTTGTCCCGTCAGTAAAGGTAACAATGTCCTTGGTTGAATCATACGATGCAATTCCGCCGCCCGGAAGGCCGCTTTGCAAAACATCTTTCAGATACATGCTGTTTTTTGCACTGGCTGCCGTATTATCCCTTGATATTCCAGCACTCGTCGTCTGCAGATAGGCATTGGTTGTCATGGACTTGACAGTAATACTATGCGTCATGGTCGCTGCATCACCATTCGCTGTAACCGAAGCTATTTTTTCATCATTACTGGCAGCTTTCATGGCACTCATCGTCGACTGCATTTTATAATTGGACAGTGTTGTATATTTAAACGTCGTCATACTGCTATAAAAATCACTATAGGCCGATTTAGTCCATTCCTGCTTCATTTCATTTTTATACATTTTATCGTATTGGGTCTGCTTGGCCTTCATGGCCAGCTTGACCAGACTCTCAACGTCCATGCCTGAACCGCTGAGTCCGTAAATTCCATTTGCACTCATAACATACGCCTCCTTTATGCGTTTTTATCGAGAAAAACACCGATCCATTCCTTGGTCTTGATCATTGCTTTCATGACTTCCTCCGGCGGGAATTCTTTGATAACTTCCTGCGTCTGCTTATCTACCATTTTCACACTGAGTTGATCCAGTTTGTCGTAAAATTTAAATTCCAGATTGCAGTTCAGGTTCTCCATAAAGTCATTTAAGGCCTCTGTCATCGTTGAGACTTCATCTTTATTGAGTTTCTTTTGGTCTTTCTCCTTGTCCTGCTCTGCTGTTCTCCCATTTGCTACTATTCCTGTACCAGCACTCTTGCTTCTGCCCGCCGCCTGTTGCAAGAGCAAATCTTCGCTGCTACCTTCAACTGCTTTACTGCTTGCCGATGGATCAATAGCATTAGACGCATTCACCATCGATGCTGGGGCAACTTTCATACTGCTGTCTTGCTGAATACTGCTGATCATAACATATCCCTCCATAGATATAATAGGTCACTATTCAATCCATTGAACAATATTCGGCAGCCTTTATTTGTTGATCAGATCTGTTAAGTCAACATCTGCTATCTGTGCTGCCGCTTTCTTATTTTCTTCCATTATCGCCTTATAGATTTCTCCGCGATATATTTTAACTTCCCGGGGAGCCTCAATTGCCAGTCGCACATTGTCTCCTTGTACTTCCACTAAATTGATGACAATCGAATCACCGATCATTATCTGCTGTCCGGGTTTTCTTGTAAGTACCAGCATTATTCTTCGTCCCCCCCGGCAATATCCTTGGCTGGGAACAACAGATGCTTGGTTTTGTATTCACTTTTCTCCAAAATAATCTGCTTTGCCTGATGATTTTGCTGATTGATAACGATGGGTGCCAATAGATTCGCCGTCATCTGCTTTATATCCTTACCAGGCAGCGTGAGCAGCGCATATATCAACAAATCCTCTTCTTTTTCTATCCCTAAAACTTCAATTGAGTCATCATCAATCTCAAACTGATATTCGGGGAAAAATACAAAGGGGCTGGTCATCAAAAATGCCAGCTCTTCCGTCTTTAGCGACTGCAAAAAGACAAATGGGCTTTCTTCATCATAAGGAATAATCACAAATTCCTGTTCTTCTTCAAAAGCAGGGATCCCTGCGGAAAACATAATGATCTTTTCTTCTTCAATCTCAATTTCGCCAAATCTTGCCGTATTAATTGTTCTCATCGTTTAGCCTCCACTATGCATAAATATCGTAACGGCCCTCTGTCGTCCACATCCGGATACTGCCCTTATTCTCCATATATATATCGACACTTCCGGGAGTATAATTAACCTCAACCGGCTGTGGATCAATGGTAACCGTGGTATTTCCCTGATCAATATTCCCCTGCATTTGAGACGGCTTGACTTTTATTTCTGGCTCAGGCACACCTTTTACAACTAAAGTACGCTGTTCCGGCACTAATTTTGCTTTCTCGCGGTCAGCAATGACATTTCTCTTCGCACCATCTGCCAGCATCTCATTACCTTCCTGGGTCCGCCGGTCAGTTCCCGCCTTCACCCCGGAAAATCCCTTCTGTGCTGCTTCGGCGCAAAAATCCTTGGCCGTTCGAAACCCATATGCCTTGCGGGATGGATACTGGTTGATATCCACTTCCGCACTGCTTGGCCAAATATCGGCAACCGGAGCTTCATATTTTGTATGCATCTGCGCCGGCGGTGATTTCGTCTCAATGGAGCTAAGCTGTGTCTGCAGGCCTATCCTTGGATACGTTGAACGTATGTTTAAACACAGCATTATGGTCACATCCTTTTATTTAGGATAAATAATCCGCCAGTGACTGTGGTAAAATCTTGCTGCCGACGGACAGGGACATATTATATAATGTCTGTGCCGTCATTAGCTGTACTGCCAGTTTACTGACATCTGTAGCGCTGACATTGGTTATATCCTGCGTTATAATGGTATTTTGTGATTCCAAAGTCGTCACCGCATCGTTATAAACAGCATTGCGCCCTGCCAAGGAAGTCTCGGCATTAATAACCTTATTACTGGCATTATTAGCCAGTGTGATACCATCGCTTGACAGCCATTTTGAATTACTCGCTTTCATCTGCGCAGCTACGGTAAGCATATCATTCAGCACGGCCGTACCTTTGGAGCCACCAAAAATATCTGTTGAACCAAAGACATCCTCGCCCGTGACATTCACACTGTCGACAGCTGTATTGACCTCGCCATTTTGCTTGACCATTGAAATTTTATTATTGTCACCATTATAAGTGACAATCTGCTGCTGCACCGTCGTAAAGTGGAACTGCACACTTGTTCCGCTTGCCGACCAATTAGCATTCGCGGTATTCTTCAAGGTCCCGTCGGTATTAAAATACGTCCCCATGGAAAATCCCGTTGCCGTACCACATTCATCACCGGCTTTTACGGTAGCACCATGGCCAATTGTATTTTTAGCCGTTTTATAGCCTGTAGCAACAAAATCACTTGTATAAATTTTCCCATTAGTTGTATTCATATAATACGCATTACCGTCGTCACCAGTCAGACTGACCATCTGGCTCAAATCACCGTTTTGGGCCGTATCATTAAAAAAAGCGCTCTGGGTATCATCCAGTGTCTTAGCCAGGCCACGCGTTTTCACATCCGTTGATAAAGTAAACGGCTCCGTCGAGTCCATCTGTCCGGAAAACAAATACCGCCCGCCAAGCTGACTATTTCCCTGGGCCACAATTTCCTCCACCAGCTTTTGTACCTCATCTCCCGTAGCTGCCGGATCCCCAGTCGACTTGTCATTCGCTGCTGCTACTGTTTTTTCAACAATTGTCTTTAGCGAATCGGTCATATTGATCATAGCGCTGTCGGTACTCTTCATCCAGGACACCGCCGATTTTACGTTAGCCGTATACTGTTCATTATGTGACAGGCTCGTATTATAAATCATATTTTTTGTATAATTGACTGGATTATCCGACGGCCGATGAATCGAGCTTCCATCTGTCTGTTCCATGAGTTTGGCCTGTTTTTCATAAGCCGAATTTAACTGCTGCAAATAATTTCCGGTCATCATCAAGCTGCTGACGCGCATATTATCACCTTACCTTCCCACCACACCGGTACTGTTTATAAGTTTATCGAGCATTTCATCCATTGTCGTCAGGCAGCGCGAAGAGGCACTGTAGCCTTTTTGGAAGCGGATCATGTTCGTGAGTTCTTCATCCCAGTTAACGCCCGAGGTTGCCTGTCGGTTATTTGACAACGTTGTCATAATATTTTTTTCCTGTGTTACCTGATCATCGACAGCTGCAGACTTAGACCCAAGCTTACTCATCAATCCCGTATAATAATCATTAAGTGACACATTCCCTACAGCGGTTGTACCGGAGGATTTGCTGAATAACGTACTGAGCAGCACCGCATTAGCTGTGCCGGCAGTTCCTTCCGTTGATCCACTGGCCAATGTTCCTCTGGCGGCAATCAGGTTTTTCCCCGATTCAGTCGCCAAAGATTTATTTACCGTCAGGGCCTTGATTGTCTCAATCGTATTTAATACAGTTCCATTATTATCGGTGAGCGTTGATGTCGTTGCATTCCAGGTATATCCGGCCCCGGCGGTACTGTCACCAAAGAAGTTTATATTCGTCGTATTGGCCGTATCGATTCCATAGCCTTGACGATGCTGGTCATTAAACGTATCTAAAAAGAACGCTGACATTTTTGCCAAATCACTGATGGCCGCTTTATTTTCTGTAATCGAATCCTGAATGCCTTTGAGTTCCCCCACCCCAGGATCATATGGTGTTTTCGTCGCCTTGAACTGTATCGTGTAATCCGTCACCCCATATTCGGCATTGGCATTTGCCACCGTCTCAAGTTCAAGCCGGCTGTTATTATCAACAAGAGTATTGCCATTGCTGACAACGGAATAGGAACCATTCGCATTTTCCTGTACACTGACCTTTACATACCCGGAAAGTTGGTCGACCAGATTGTCCCTGGCATCGCGCAAATCATTGGCCATGCCACCGATGGCTTCCTGCGAAGATATGCTCTTGTTGAGCTTTAAGATGCCGCTGGTGATATCATTAATCGTATCCACTTTCAAATTCAGATCATCATATTCTGACTTTATTTGTTTTTGCAGTTCCGTCGCATAGCTGTTAATCGTCTGTCCCAGCTGTACCCCCGTCTCATACGCGGATACCCGGTTCGTATAAGAATCCGCCCCGCCAGCTGTCCCGAGCGTCTGCCAGGCAGACCAGAACTTCGACAATTTCGTCTGCAAGCCTGTACTGTCAGAATCGTCATATATAGCTTCTACTTTATCATAATTTGTCTGCCGGGCACCGTAATACCCCTGATTTGAGCTTTCAGCCCAAAACTGCTTATCCGCATAGACATCGCGTGCCCTCGTTATTGAGACAACATCCACGCCTGTTCCAACCTGGGCATTGCCATAAATTGTCGAGACCGTCTGCGATTTCGTTGCCGCAGAATTTACACTTTGGCGGGAATATCCTGTCGAACCGGCATTTGTTATATTATGCCCGACAGTATCAAGGGAAACCTGATTATTGTTGAGCCCGCGTACCATCGTATTTAATCCGGAAAAAGTTGATCGCATAGTGTTTAATCACCCATTTCTTTATATCTTCTGATCGAACATTTTCTTTTGACTGACCACCGCATGAGGAGAAGTATTTCCCTGTTTTGCATAGGTACTGTCTGTCATTGTATTCGTCAGTACATTGATGCTGAAGTCAATAAAGGCCATATTTTTCTGCAAAAGTTCATGATTGTGATGATTCCACCGTTTCAGCCTGTCGGCAGTCATCCTCAACCGCTCGTTCAGGTTTCGTAGGCTGTCGTCTGCTTCGTTTGACTTTTGCACTAAAAATTCCTCCAGCGTAGCTGCCGCAGCCTTTTTCAGCTCCGCCTGCTTCCTGCTTTCAAGCGCCATGATTTGCCCCATGCACTCTTCCTGCTGCGCGATAATGCCCGGCGAATGACCTGTCGTCCGATCCAAAAGATCCTTGCGGTATTTTTCATTGAGTTCAAGGAGTTTTTCACATAAAAACAACTGTGCTTTCAGTATTTTTATCATTTTTTCCATGCGAATCTCCCTCTATGCCTCAAAGTCAAACTTTTTACTTTGGGAGATGTGCTCACTGCCGCCAGCTCCATATACCGGTGCTACGGTCGTATCACCAAGAACATTCAGATGATAATTAACAGCCGATAGTGCTGCAGAAACCAATACTCTATTCGCATCACGGATTGCTGAAACCTCTTTTGTCACCTGATTCAGTTTTGTATGCAGCTGTTCGAGCTTCATTGAAGTTTCTGCCGGACAATAACGACAAAGTTCGCCAAGCTTTGTTCCGGCATTTATTTGGGGCTCAAGCTGAGCGAGCTTTTGCAAAATAATTTTCCGGTTTTCTTCTGCCGACAAGATATCCCCGGTAACTTGTTCTTCCTGCTGTAAGATTCGATCAAGTGCCTTTAAGTCAACGACCACCATTGCATCGCGTTTCTCTTTGCCGAGTATCAGCACCCGTTCGTAGAGTTGTATTAACCTGGCTAATGTTTCATTTAGTTCCTGCCACATAAAAATGATCTCCTTTAATCATCAAAACCGCATATCGAGAATTTTTCCCGCCAATTCCTTTGCATTGACCTGATATTCACCGGAATTGATCTTGTCGGTGTAAGCTGCCACCTTATCCATTCGAGCCTCCGGCATAGACTGTACTCTTTGCAAAATCTGACTGAAGGACTGTGCTTCTGAGGAAAGCACCACGGCATCCGCCGTCTCAGTTCTGTTTATACCACTGGCTGCCTGCTTTTGTTTGGACAATGCATTATTGGCATAAACGCTGGCCACAGACTGTACTCTTGTGTCAACGATCATAGATCTCACCACCTTTTACTTGTTCATTGCTTATTTTATCGAAAAAAAAAGCAAGAATCTTAATTCCCGCTTTTTCGTCAAAATATCATTTTTTTACCGTTTATCGCCAAATATCTTTATTTTTCTTAATAAATCAACTAGCAAAACAAAATACACAGGATCTTACATTTTATTTGTGTACATACCACGACTCGAATCCTTTTTGTCAAAAGGTTTTTTCACCGCTTCGCGTTTCTTCTCATTCTCATATACCTGCTTCATAATATTGGTACTGCACTTGTCACAAAGTCGCCCCTTGATAATCGGAGCGCCGCAGGAATCGCACGGATAGGAAATCTCCATATCACTAACAAATCGACCATTGCGGATCATACGGAAAATCGTCTTCTCCTTGATGCCGGTCGCTTCATGAATTTCTTCCACGGATGTTTTGGGATGATCCCGGACAAAACTGGCAACGATCGTTTCATTTTCTTCTTCTTTTATATAACAGTCCCGGCACATGCCGACCCCATTATCGACATATAATTTCCCGCATTCCGGACAGTTCCCGATTTTGTTCATGCTGATCTCTCCTCTATAATGACACAGCGCTTGGCTGCATTTTTCAAAATTTGCTGTCAATAGTATTATATAAGATTTCTTTTGTTTGCACAATCTCTATTACTACTTTTATCAGCTGCCACTGGCGAGCACAATCCCAATAATTTTTTTTGCGCCAGCTTCATGCAGCGTTTTAGCACAAGATGCCAGGGTAGCTCCGGTCGTAAAGATATCATCGACCAGCAAAATATCCCGGTCCCGTATTATGCTTTGTCCCTGTATGGCAAAGGCATCTCTCATATTTTCCTGCCGCTGCCGGCGATTGAGTTCGTACTGTGGCAGCGTCGGTCGTTTGCGCACAAGCACGGACTGCCACAAAAATCCATTTTTCTGTGCCCAGGGATGAAAAATTTTTTCTGTCTGATTAAACCCCCGCTGACGTTCCTTGATAAAATAAAGCGGCACCGGCACGACAAAATCCACCGCAACAGCAGGCAGTGTTTGCATTGCCTGCTGCAAAAAAGTTTGCAGATATGCTAGTGCAACATCATCCTCATGGTATTTAAAGCGATGGAGCAGCTGTTTTATGCTGCCCTGATAACGGGCCAATGCCTGTACCTGCGGCAAAGTATGGTAAGCTGCCACGGGGACAGGCAGGCGATGACAAGCAATGACTTTTTCCAGACAAGTTTGGCACCATTGTCCCTGCCTGTCGCTGTAACAGCCGCATTCCGGACAGCGGGCGGGAAATAAAAAATCAAGAATCGCTGCATATACTCCACGGATCATTTTTTCCTCCTGTTTATTCGCCTAAGTTATGCTTCAGACGTTCTGCCAGCAAGGTATAGCGCTTTTTCGTGCGGTCATTGGCAATTGCAGTGTGCAAGGCTGCCTTCGTTCCAAGCAGAATAACCTTTTGCCGGGCTCTGGTAACCGCCGTGTAGAGCAAATTACGCTGCAGCATTACGCGGTGTCCCGGAATGAGGGGCAAAATGACCACAGGGTACTCACTGCCCTGACTCTTGTGAACACTCATGGCATAGGCAAGCTGCAATTCGCCGATTTCATTTTTTTCATAAGAAACACTCTCATCACTATAGCGAACAGATAAGGTGCTGTCAGTAATCTGGTGAATAAAGCCGATATCGCCATTAAACACATTCTTCGTATAATTGTTGCGCGTCTGCATCACCTTGTCCCCCAGACGAAATATTTGCGTCTGCGCCTGCCACTGAGGCTTATTGGCTTCCGACGGATTCAGTGCCATTTGCAAAAGTTTATTGAGATTTTCCACCCCGCAGTCCAGACGATGCATCGGCGACAAAACCTGCACCTGTTCAAGAACACTATACCCCGCTGCTGGCAGCTCCTGGGTGCAAAGGCGAATGATTTCCCTCGCCACCATAGCACTGTCCGGAATTTCCCGCAGCTCAAAATCAGAGTCTGCTTTTGTCTGTGGCAGACGGCCACCATTGATGGCATGGGCATTCATGACAATCGTACTGCCGCCGCTTTGGCGGAATACTTCCGTCAGGCGGACACAGGGCACAACATCGGCCCGCAGGATATCTTTGAGTACAGCCCCCGGACCAACGGCCGGCAGCTGGTCCACGTCACCGACTAAAATAACACGGCATCCATAAGGAACAGCTGCCAAAAAATGCTGCATCAATACGATATCCATCATAGATACTTCATCGAGAATAAGCACATCCGCCTCAATCGGGTCATCACCGTCTTTGGCAAACATATGATCTGTTTCTGATCGACCGCCAGCTTCCAGCAGCCGATGAACCGTAAGTGCCTTGCGACCAGTAGCTTCACTGAGTCTCTTGGCCGCCCGGCCTGTCGGTGCCCCGAGGCGGATTTGGAGTCCCTGTGCTTCAAGCACCGCAAGAATACCTCGTACCACCGTTGTCTTACCTGTTCCCGGCCCGCCGGTAAGGACCAGCACGCCATATTGAAGTGCCGCTTCAATAGCCTGCCGCTGCTCAGCAGCCAGACGCAGTCCGGCCGTCCGTTCCCAGTCCGCTGCAAGCATTGCTGCATCTTCGACTGCCAGCGGCTCGATCTGCTTTTCTATCTCTAGCAGCCTCTCTGCCGTCTGTTTTTCAGCCTGATACAGATATGGCGGATATACCAGCATGGTTGCCCCCATATATTCAACACAGAGCCGCTGCAATTGCAGCTGTTTTTTCAGCACCCCCGCTACTTCTTCCCGCCCGACCAACAGCAGCTTCGCCGTTTTTTCGATCAGGCTGTCCTCCGGCACACAGCAATGTCCGGCCTGGGCAATTTGAAGCAGCGCATAATCCAGCCCAGCTGCGATACGCGCCTCGGCCTCTTTATCCACCCCGAGTTTCCCGGCTATTTGATCTGCTGTGGCAAAGCCAATTCCGGCCACTTCTCGTGCCAGGCGATACGGATCTTTTTCCAGTACCTCAATGGAAAAAGAACTGTATCGTTCAAAGATCCGAGCTCCATAGGCTCCTGAAATACCGTGCGTTTCCAGCCATAACATGAGTTCCTGCAGTTCCGACTGTGCTTTATACGACTCATGTATCTTTCGCGCTTTCTTTTCCCCAATCCCATCGACCTGCTTGAGGCGTCCCGGATGGTTTTCAATCACATCTAGTGTTTCCGTACCAAATTCTTTGATCAGTCGTTTGGCCATTGCCGGACCAATTCCTTCAATCACTCCGGCCGCCAAAAACCGTTCCATTCCCATCAGGCTTGTAGGTGCTGCTGTCGTAAGAACTTGCGCTTTAAACTGTTCTCCGAATTTAGGATGCTGCAGCCACTCCCCCTGCAACCGAAGCTGCTGCCCAATAAGCGGAGCTGGTGCGCTGGCAGTAACGCTGATCAGTGAATGCTGGCGCTCGGGGCGAAGTTTAAATACCGTGAACCGGCCATCACTACTGGCAAATATTACATTTTCTACAATTCCCTCTAATTCTTCCACGCTGCAGCCTCCTTACCATGGCCCGGCAGCTAAGTCCGGCTTTAGACTATTCCGTCAGTTCGGCCCATTGGCTATATTTTTCTTCCAGTTCCTGTTCTTTCGCCTGATATTCACTGGCAATCGCTTCACTGCGCTGGGGGTCAGCCTGCAGTTGCGGATCATTCATCTGATATTCAAGGCCTTTAAGTTCTGCTTCAATCATCGCAATCTCTGCTTCACAGCGCTGGGTCAGTTCAAGTCGTTTTCCTTCACTATAGGTCTGGTTTCTCGGTTTGGGGACCGAAACTGCCGGCGGATGCGCTCCGCCCTTGCATTCCGTCTGCACCGGTTTACCTGGCAGCGCAGCTTTTTTCAAGGGAACAGTCTCGGCGGCTTTTTGTGCCAGTTCTTTCTTTTCACGGTAATAGCTGTAGTTGCCACTGTATTCTGTCAACTGCCCATTTTCAAGTTCGCAAGTGCAATTCGTAACCTTATCAAGAAAATAACGATCATGCGATACCGTAACAAAGGTCCCTGGAAACGCCATTAAGGCTTCCTCCACAGCTTCCTTAGCCGGAATGTCCAAATGATTTGTCGGTTCATCCAGCACCAGAAAATTTGCCCCAGTAAGCATCAGTTTCAAAAAAGACAGCCGTGACTTTTCTCCACCGCTGAGTCCGGCGATTTGCTTATATACATCCTCCCCGGAAAACAAAAATGCCCCCAGATAACGGCGCGCCTGTTCTTCGGTAATTCCGTATTCATATACAAGCTCATCAAGCAACGTATTATTTTCATTCAAGCCCTCATGCTGCTGGGAATAATAGCCAACCTTGACCCGGCTCCCCAGCTTTGTCCTGCCTGTCGGCGATTGAAGTTCGCCGATTAAAAGACGCAGCAGCGTTGTCTTGCCGGCACCATTGGGTCCGACAATAGCCACCCCGTCACCATTGCGGACCAAAAGTGACAAATGTTTAAATACCGCTTCATTGCCAAATGCCATTGATACATCTTCCAGCTCTGCCACGCGCTGGGCACATTCGGTTGGCGGATTAAACGAAAAGTAATTAAAGCCGACGCTGTTTGCCGGCAATACGATCCGTTCAAGCCGGTTTAATTGCTTTTCCCGCCCTCGGGCCTGTTTTGACTTAATCCCCGCCTTGTATTTACGAATATATTCCTCTGTCTTTTTTATTTGTTGCTGCTGCTTTTCATAAGCAGATTCAAGGGCCGCCCGCCGGTCACCTTTCACTCGCAAAAATGCCGTATAATTCCCCTCATAATTTACTACCGTTTTATTGTCAATCTCGAGCACTCGCGTAACCACCCGATCAAGAAAAAATCGGTCATGCGAAATAAGCAGGACCCCGCCTTTATACGATTTAAGGAACTCCTCCAGCCATTCAATCATGGCTATATCAAGATGATTTGTCGGTTCATCCAAAAACAGAAAATCCGGCTCACGCAGCAATGCCTTCGCCAAACAGATTCGGGTCCGTTGTCCACCGGAAAAGTGCTTTACATTTTTTTTAAAATCATCTTCGGTAAAACCTAGTCCATAGGCAATCCGCCTGATGTGCATTTCATAGTCATAACCACCTAGTCGTTCAAAACGATCGACAATCCTTGTGTACACCTGCATCAATTCATCTAGGGCGGCGGTTTCTTTTTCCCGGGCAATCCGCTCTTCCAGCTCCTGTTTTTCCTCTGCCAGCGTCATGATATCGGCAAAAGCTGATTTCAATTCCTCATAGAGCGACCCATCCAAAAAATCTGCCTGTTGCTCAACGTACCCAACCGAGTCGGTCTCATCCAGCTGAATCTTGCCAACGTCATACTCCTCACGCCCCATAAGACAACGCATCAATGTTGTCTTGCCAGCTCCATTTGGCCCTACAAAACCCACTTTATCCCCAGGGGCTACCTCAAAATTCACATTGTGAAACAATTCTTCTATGCCAAACGATTTACCAAGTCCGGTAACACGTAAAATCCCCAACACATCCACCTCTAATATTACATAAGTATTTTCATTTTATCACAAAGAACATGTATTCGTCATCTTTATTTCCCCTTGAGAGCCGCCATTAAAAAAAGAGAGGAGCTATGCCCCTCTCCGTTCTCATTTCACTTTATAATCTTTGCCAATCATAATCGTCGCCTGACCGCTCTCGCCCCCGGTCATTATTATACAAGGGAACGGCAATCCATAAAATTTATCAATTTCTGCCGCTGCGGCGGTAATCCGCGTCTGCGGTAAAGATGAGCTCCGCCCTGTTTCAACACTTGAAATTTTAAATCCTTGTTGACGCAGCGTGTCGGCAACCTTTGCTCCAGCACCGTCAATACCACTTGAGTTGATGACCAGCACCGTAATTTCTGAGCGCTCATGGGCGGGCAATTTCTTTTTATCTTGTTCTGCTGACGTTCCATCCTGCGAGTCAAGCACCTGGGTCCCTTTCATAATGGAGGCTTCCAGCTCAGCTGCATCCGCTGCGGCAACAGCCTGCATTTTATCATCAAAAGGAACTCCAAGCTGCTGGGCTACCGTCTGGCGCAGCAATTTAATATCCGGCAGCCAGTAACTGACATCCTGCACATAAGCCGGACGCCCGGGAACCATACTGCTTTCAACCCCATTACTCTTGATTGTCTGCAGCATAGCTGCCAATTTTGTCATTTCACTGACCGACATATCGGTTTCCACGGCCGAACTTACTTCCCGTAAGAGCTCCGGTAATTTAGCAATAATTGACGGCGTTATAATTTTATCAAGCATGGCCTGCATAAATTTTTGCTGCCTCCCAATACGTCCAATATCACCTTCACCGTCACGATAACGCACATATTGAATGGCCTTTTTTCCGTCTAAGTGCTGCTGTCCCGGATACAGATCAATAACCAGTCCGCCATCATCATCCCAGGGATCTTCATAATACATGCGTTTGTCCACATTGATATCAATTCCTTCAAGGGCATCAATAATTCGCTCAAACGCTTTAATATCAACCAAAACATAGTAATTGATAGGTGCCCCTAATAGTTGCTCCACTGTCGTTTTTGACAATTTGTGTCCGCCATATGCATAAGCGGCATTTATTTTATCAACACCATTGCCCTCAATTTTAACGCGCGTATCACGTGGCAGTGACAGCAATGATGCTTTTTTCTGTTCCGGATCAACCGTTGCTACCATCAGCGTATCACTGCGGCCGACATCATCATTACGGCGATCGACCCCCATAATCATTATATTGATTTTATTGTGTATAGGCATCAGATCCGTCCGTTCTCCCGCTGTCCCAATTCCTACATTTAAATAGCGGCAGGCAGCCGCTGAAAAAGTCAGTAAAAGTACTAATCCCAATATGATAAGCCGTTTATAGCTGCGCTTTTGCCGTCGCTGTTTACGCGTTTGTCGCAATTAAATTAACTCCTTTTCGCTCAAGTCAAACTCACTCAGAACTTCATCAGTATAGCAAATATAGAAGGTCTTTTCAATATCTTCATCCCGGTATCCAATTTATGAAAATACCAACTGAAACTATAGTCCTCAAATTGAGAAAATGATCTATATTATACAGTCGATATGATATAATATATTAATTATAACAGCGGCATACCAAGTAAAATTTTTTATGTACGGGAGTATAGTATGATCAGATTATCTGCTAAAAAATTACGCAAAGGTATGATTATCAGTCAGGGGATTTACAATGCTCGCGGAGCTTTTCTGCTGCGCAAGGGAACACGCCTGACTGAACAATATGTATCGCGACTGCAAAAGATGAATATCCATGCCTTGTCAGTCACAGCCCTTCAACCTCATTTAAATGTCCCCCCGCCTGATGATATTATTTTGGAAAAAACGCGGATAAAAGCCATTGATAATATCTCACATGTTTTTGATGACGTTCAGACCTCCGGTAAAATCAATACGAATATGCTTAAAGACACAGCCGAGTCGATTATTTTTGATTTGATCCAAAATCGCAATAATCTTCTCCAGATCACTGATATGCGCCTGCATGACAATTATACCTTTTCTCATTCGGTTAACGTTGCCGTAATCGCTTCAATGATCGGGACATTCTGTCATTATTCAAAGCAAAACTTACTGGAGCTCACATTAGGCGCCTTGATGCATGATATTGGTAAAATATTTGTTCCTGAAAACATCCTGCAAAAGCCTTATCCGTTGAATAATGAAGAAACCGTTGTCATCAATCGCCATCCCCATGCCGGATTTGCCAAACTGAAAGAGGCCGGTGGTTTTTCCGATACAGTGCTGGCCATCGCAGTTCAGCATCATGAACGCTTTGACGGCAGCGGCTATCCACATCATTATGTCGGTAGCGACATCCATCGCTTTGCCCGGATTGTCAGCATCGCTGACGTATATGATGCATTGACCAGCAATCGGCCTTATAAGCGGGCCTATCGACCAGATATTGCTTATAAAATCATGACACAGTGTTCCTGCGCTGGATTTGATCCTGAACTTTTGAAGCTCTTCTTTGCTAATGTTGCAATTTATCCAGTCGGAACCGTTTTGAAAACAAGATTCGGCGATGCCATTGTAACTAAAGTCGAAAGTGGTTATACCCTCCGACCGCATGTATGCCTTTTTACTGATAAGCATCATCAGCCGGTAAAAAAACCATCGCAGCTCGATTTAAAGGATTTTTTAGAAAACCCTATTGAATATGTGATTGAAGATAATGAATTATTTGAGCTGATTAATATGCATGGGATTGATCCAGCCCGTTATCTGCTGGAAATGCCGCCGGTTGATTGAGTAACCGTATTTTCATGCTAAACGCAATAAAGGGAGTTGTCGCTTCAGGTGCATTTGCCTTGGTGACAGCTCCCTTTGTTTTTATTATTTCAGCAACTCGCAAAAAAAAAAAGAGTTTTTCAAGTTACAATCGTTGCTGTAGTAGCTTTGATTGCTGCAGTTCTGCCATTACTTCTTCTATCACAGCCTTCCAATCACCAATTTTTTTCTGCCGAAAAATTTTTGTGGCCGGATACCAGGGACTATATTTCGTATGCAACAGCCAGCGCCAGTCCGGGGAATACGGCAGCAAGAGCCAGGTATGCTTTCCCATGGCTCCGGCCAGATGGGCCACGGCAGAATCCACGGTAATCACTAGATCCAGATTTTCAATAAGCCCGGCGGTCTGGGAAAAATCCACCAAATCAGCCGAAACGTCGAGCAGGGCTGCTGGCATTTCGCCGAGATCACCGGTTCGTTCCCCGACCTGCAAACTAATCCAACATGCGGCTGTTAACGAAAACAGTTTTTTAAAGATGGAACATGGAATGGATCGATTTTTGTCATTACTGTGTTGCGGATTTCCGGCCCAGACAACCCCGATTCTTTTCATTGCCGGAGGTATTAACTGCAAATACAGCCTCCATTTGTCAGCAATAATTTTTTCTGGCTTTATATAAGGAACCCGCTGTGGAATTGTATCGATTGTCGTCTGCATAATAGCAGGCAGGCTAAGCAGCGGACAAGCATAATCAAATACTCCTGGCGGAATTTCCTTGCCACAATAAACACTTACTTCAGGATATGAATTTGTCAGCAATGCCTGTAATGGAATCTGCACCCATAGGACAATCTCCGCTCCTAAAGCAATAAGCTGGTCTATGTAGCGAACAAACTGGATGGTATCACCAAAGCCCTGATCAAAAAAGAGCAGCATTTTGGATCCTTGAACAGGTTCTCCCGTCCAGCTTTTTAGCCCTTTACTACGGTTGCGGGAGCGTTTTAAGCGGACCTGATCATAGAGTTTCCAGCCTGTTTCATAGCGCCCATCACGCAGCTGCAAGGTTGCCAACGAAAATTTTACTGCTGGATCATCGGGCATTATTTCCAAAGCCATTTGCAAATATTTTTCTGCCTGGTAATCCTCATTCCTGCTTTTCAAAAAAGTTCCCCAATTATAATAAGCTTCAAAATACTCTGGATTTAAGCGAACCGCTTTCGCATAGGCACTTTCAGCTTCTTTTCCTTTCCCCTGCGCCTCATAAACAAGCCCCAGACTATTGTATATTTCTGGCAGTAAAGGATCGAACTTCAAAGCCTCCTGCAAGCATAAAACAGCCTCTTGATGGCGATTTGTATCCAGAAAAACCAGTGCCAAGTTATTATAATGTGCTGCTCGTTTCGGCTCTAAATCAATCGACTTGCGAAAACAGGCTTCTGCTTCTATCAGCTTCCCTTGTTCGCGAAATAGCACCCCCAGATTATTATACGCCTCCGTATAATCGCCCCTCTGCTCAATCGCACGGCAAAGCATAACAACAGCATCTTCATGATTTGCTTTTTCCAGCAAATACATGGCATAATCAAAATATTCCTGTGCAGTCACCATGATAATAAGATCTCCTTCATTTGCGCATATATAACAAAATAAGGATCCTAGAAAATCCAGGATCCCTTACATACATAAATGGCGGAGTGGGAGGGGTTCGAACCCTCGCACGCTTGCGCGTCTAACGATTTAGCAAACCGTCCTCTTCAGCCACTTGAGTACCACTCCGTCTTATATCCATATGAAATTATATGGCAGGGGCAGAAGGACTTGAACCCTCAACCAACGGTTTTGGAGACCGCTACTCTACCAATTGAGCTATACCCCTAAGATATGGGGTGACTGGTGGGGATTGAACCCACGAGTGCTGGAGCCACAATCCAGTGTGTTAACCGCTTCACCACAGCCACCGTAATTCAAAGCCACAAGGGCTAAAACCGGCAATTTCCTATCCTCCCAGGGCGTTTCCACCCAAGTACTTTCGGCCTCTGAATGCTTAACTACTGTGTTCGGTATGGGAACAGGTGGAACCATTCAGGCATCATCACCGGATATATGAGAGTGTTCTCTCAAA
>JBOFWE010000433.1:0-3446 GCA_051653465.1 Selenomonadaceae bacterium
CCGTAAGATCAGCGCTCGCCAGGCCAAAGCTTTTAGCAAAGTCCACGGCCAACCCCAGCATACGCGCAGTTCGTTCCGTGCGGCTACGATCACGGACCACGAGCAGCTGCTGTAAAGACTGGACCAACGAGCCTCGCCCGCCACTGTGATGATTCACCTTTTCCCGGTACATTTTTTCATCGGCTGCGTGAAACAGCTCCTTCAGTGATACATGCTGCTCACCATCATAGGCATACCCGATCGCCATCTGCAAGAAGAAATTATCCGTCGCCGTTCCATATATATTTTCCTGCTGCAGTGCTGCTCCAATTGCCCGATGCAACGACTCCATCGCCGCCATATCGGCCGCGGGCAAAAGGATTACAAACTCATCCCCGCCGATCCGGCATACAGTAGCATTCTCGCCGGCCGCAAGCTGCAGGCAGCGGGCAGCCTTGATCAACAGTGCATCCCCAGCCTCATGACCAAAGCTGTCATTGATGATTTTCAAACCATCAATATCAACAACAACTACGCCCAAGCCCTCGGCCCGCGCGCCGGGGACATCCTCCCGTACAAGTTGTTCAAAATAATTTCGGTTATATACCCCTGTCAAGGAGTCATGATAGCTCACATACCGCAATTCCTGCTGTGATTTTTCAAGATTGCAGCACTCCCGTTTATAATTTTTTAAACCAGCAGATAATACAACCACATTTAGCAAAATTGCCAGCAACAAGCCCAGATAAAGATCCTGTAAGCGCACCAGCTGGTTTTCATGATACAGAATCCATTCCGGATGCACGTATTCAACAAACATCAGCCCGCTGCTAACAAACAGCAGACTTAGCACAGCCAGCAAACGCTGCCGGCCATGAGTCAGCAGACCAATCATCGAAGAGATAATGATAATATATACCACATTGCTGCCATTAACTCCGGCATTCATTATCCACAATAATGGCAGGATAATAAATACCGCCATACCCAACAGCAGCAAAATTGCCAGTTCTCGCATTTTTTTAACATTGGCCAGATAAAAATCGCCCCCGGCAAACAGCAACAGGCTCAGCCACACAACAGCCTTGGCCATATCCCCTGTAAAGAACACCGCCACCAACACCTGCAGCATCGCCAGCAAAAAACAAAAGGCCAGCAAGATATTTAAGACTTTCAGGCCAAAAACCGCTGAACTCTGTTCTGCGCTAAAAGCATGCCGCAACAAACACCATCTGCTAAATGGCGATCTGTTCCATATATATTTACCATCAGCCTCACCGGCATGGATTCCCGGCTGGCGAAAACTCTCATTCATCTGCGCCCTCCCCTCTGGCACGGATTCACGCCCATAAGTGTTTTGTGAAAAATTTATATATTCCGTCTTTTTATGAAAATAATAAAAGCCGGCACCTCTGCCAGCTCGTAACATTTCGGTCAATCCAAAATGGCAGCCTGGCAGTCATAGCGCATAGCGCCTTAGATCCATGGTTTTGCGTCCTCAGCTTTCGCTGAGTTTGCAGCTATTATTTGAGTTTATTGTATCATTTATCAGACCATACGTCCAGTAATCCAGGACTTTTGTTTCATGTTTTTCGCCATATTAAATCAAAACAACCCGCCTTCAAACAAAGGCAGGTTGTTCCTTAACGGCATATTCTTTTTCCAGACTCTACTCCACTGGATGTATCTGGCGCTTCGGGTTCATATAGAAGTCAAAATCCGCTTCCGAAACCGCCCCCAGTGCCAGTGCCGACTGCTTCAGGGTTATATTTTCCCGGGCGGCCTTTTTAGCAATTTCCGCCGCCTTATCATAGCCAATCAACGGCACCAACCCGGTAATCAGGATCAAAGACTGCTCCAGATGGTCTTGAATTCTGTCTGTATTAGGTTCCATCCCCTTTATACAGTTTTGGTTAAAGGAGGTCATCGCATCGCCCAGTAATCGGATACTTTGCACTATATTATAGGCAATCAACGGCATAAACACGTTGAGCTGGAAATTTCCCTGACTTGCCGCAAACCCAACCGCAGCATCATTGCCAAAGACCTGTACCGCAACCATCGTCAACGCTTCTGCCTGGGTCGGATTGACCTTGGCCGGCATAATCGAGCTTCCCGGCTCATTGGCCGGAATTCTTATTTCACCAATTCCGCAGCGGGGACCACTCGCCAGCCAGCGCACATCGTTGGCAATTTTCATCAAATCTGCCGCCAATGCCTTGAGAAGTCCATGTACGGCGGCCAATTCCGATTTACTTGACAGCGCCTGAAACTTATTGGGTGCTGTCACAAAGGCTTCTTTCGTTATCTCGCTGATCTCAGCTGCAACACGCCGGGCAAATTCCGGATGCGTGTTGATCCCGGTTCCCACAGCCGTCCCCCCCATTGCCAGGCCGCGGATAAAATCCAGCCCAACCGTGAGCATCTGCCGATTGCGCCGGAGCATTGCCGCCCAGCCGCCGATTTCCTGCCCCAAAGTAAGCGGCGTAGCATCCATCAGATGCGTCCGCCCAATTTTTATGATATCGGCAAAGGCTTGCGATTTCTGCTCCAGAGTTTCACAAAATGCATCAAGGGCCGGAAAAAGCTCTTCTTTTATCAACAAAAGCGTCATCACATGCAGCGAGGTCGGGAAAATATCATTCGAGCTCTGCGACCGGTTGACATGATCATTAGGATGCACCAAAACCTCGTGACCCTGCTGCTGCAAAATCTGCCTGGCCCGATGTGCTATGACTTCATTCATGTTCATGTTAAACTGCGTACCGCTGCCGGTCTGCCAGACAGCCAGCGGAAAATTCCCTTCCAGCTTTCCCGCATATATCTCATCGCAGGCCTGAATAATCGCTTGCGCGCGCAGGCTGTCAATAAGGTCCAGATCACAATTCACCTTGGCCGCCGCGCGCTTAAGCCGGGAAAACACCCGAACAAGTTCCGGTGGTATTTTTTCCGTACCAATTTTGAAATTTTCAAAGCTGCGCTGGGTCTGTGCCCCCCACAGTTTATCCTGCGGGACCATAACCTCTCCCAAAGAATCTTTTTCTACCCGATATTCCATATAAATCCCTCCTCTGATTAAAAGATCAATAAATAATTATTGTTGAATGATATTCATTATACGTTCTATTTTCTATAATATACCTCATATTTTCCCCTCTGACCAGTCCTGATAAAAAAATAAGCGACTACACTGATCTTATTTCACCCCTGTGCAGAATCATCAGAATATTTTATAAAATAAATACAGGGAATTTCAATTAATCAGCGAAATTATTCCTAACAGAGTTTTTATTGCGACTACAGATTTGTTTATCCCCATTTTAAACTGCCAGGAAAAGAGGAACTTATGATGAGCTTACTTCCAAGTCTTTCAGAATTAGCACTCGGGCCTTACATGAAATTGGCCGCCAACTTGTTTGAAGCTGCCTACATCGTTGACCCTCTCGGAACTCTTTTATTTTGGAACG
>JBOFWE010000434.1:0-2463 GCA_051653465.1 Selenomonadaceae bacterium
TTTGTTTAACCGTGATGTCGGAGATGTGAAGCAGGGAGAAGAATGGAGGCGGTGATATTATGGCAGTGTGGATTGCCTTAGTCTGTGGTATACTGCTGTTTTTGTTTTTGTATCTGTTCGTGATAACAAAAGTTGCCCCAGCAAATCAGGTGAGGGAACGCGTTAAGCGACTCCAGCGGGTGCGCCCAATCGATGAGCAGGCCCGGGTGGAAAGTGAAAATTTGGATAAGCCGTTCAGCGAGCGCATTGTGTTGCCATTCTTCCGCGAAGTGGAGGAACAACTGATTCGACTGGCACCGGGACGAATTTACAAAATGCTGGCGATTCGGATCATGCGGGCGGGAAAACAAAATATCTGGAGCGTCAGCGCCTTTGTATCCTTTTGGATGCTGTCCTCGGTGGGGTTTATGGTGGTTGTGGCTTTTTTTGCTTTTTATGTCAAACACATGGTCTTTGTCCGGGGCTTTGCCCTGGTTGTTTTAGCCCTCATCATCGGGGGGGCACTGCCGATTGTATTTCTTGACGGGCTGATTGCAAAACGGCGGCTGTTGATGCTCAAGCAGCTGCCGGATGTGCTCGACATGCTCTGTGTCAGTGTGCAGGCCGGCCTGTCCTTCGACGGGGCCATGACGAAGCTCGCCGATAAAATGCACGGGCCGCTGATCGATGAATGCCGGAAAATGCTGCGGGATGTCCGGATGGGCATGACAAGAAAGCTGGCACTGTCGAATATGGCAGAGCGCTGCAATATCCAAGACATTCACCTTTTTACAGCGGCGGTTATTCAGTCGGACCGGCTGGGGGTGAGTATGAGCAAGACCTTGCAGATTCAGGCTGAAAATATGCGTGAACGGCGCCGGCAAAATATCAAAGAAGCGGCGCTGAAGGCACCGATAAAGATGCTGTTTCCGCTGATCCTGTTTATCCTGCCGGCCTTGTTTATCGTCGTGTTACTGCCGTCTTTACTCAATTTGGCGGTGTATTTCGGCGGTTTTGGCCGATGAAGCAAATTGTTTTTGCCGTAAACGGGGCGGAGTTTAAAGTGCTGCTGGCGATGACCTTCTGGCAGCGGCTGAGGGGCCTTTTGGGAACTGGCCGCCTGCCAGCGGATCAGGGACTGCTATTACCGGGCTGCAGCAGCATTCACATGTTTGGCATGCGCTATCCGCTCGATATTATTTACCTTGACCGGGAAGGGAAGATCTTGAAGGTCGTAGCAGAGCTTCAGCCCGGGCAGATCAGTGGCTGCTGGCAGGCCTCCGCGGTGCTGGAGATAAGCAGTGGGATGGCTGCCCGGCAAGGCTGGCAGGTTGGGGATCGGCTGGAACACTTAGGCTATGATGCCCATAAACATGCGGTGGAAATAAAATAGAATAGAGAATATAAAAACGGCATCGCTGTCAGGCGATGCCGTTTTCGTCACCAGGCTGCCGGGCAGCCCTTATTTTTTTAAATGAAATGGCACAGTGGCGACAATGACATTTTTTTTCAAAATCAGCAGTGTCCGCAGCACAAGGCCGGTCTGGTTATGCAGCAGGCGATGCCACCATTTGCGGGTTTCAAATTCGGGAATTAGTACAGTGATATAATCGTTAGGCCCTTTTTCTTTGGAGAGCTCTTCGATATAATCGATCAGCGGCTGGATCACAAGCCGGTACGGGGAATGTAGCGTTACCAGCTTGACCCCTGGATTCCAGCAGCGCCATTTATCCTCAACTTTTTGGGCGATATCATCAGAGGTTGCAATATGAACGGCCAAAACATCATCGCCAATGGATTTGGCATACTGCAGGGTATGGGCAATAACGCTGGTGGGTGTTGAAATCGGTACGATGACAATGTTTTTGCCGCCGGCAATTTCAACGGCTGTTTCGGGATTCATGTCTTCAAGCGGCAGATGCAGCTGTTCCGCCATATCCGTGTAATGCTCCTTGATTTTTCGGAAGATAAAGATCATCAGCGGGATAAAGATCAGTACCGTCCAGGCCCCCTGGCTGAATTTGCTCACGCCGATGATGATGACAACGACACCGGTTACAATAGCACCCAGTCCGTTAATGATGCTGCGCAGGATCCAGCCCCTCCCCTTTTGTTTATGCCAGTGGCGCACCATTGCTGTCTGGGCAATGGTGAAGGACAGGAAAACACCGATCGCATAGAGGGAAATCAGATGGCTGGTATTGCCGTCATAGATATAGATCAGCAGGCCGGCACCGAGGCTGAGCAGAATAATGCCATTGGAAAAACTCAGCCGTTCGCCGCGCTGGCCGAGATAGCGCGGCATATAGCCGTCGCGGGCAAGGATTGACAGCAGTGGCGGCAGTCCGTTAAAGGATGTGTTGGCTGCGAGGTACAGGATCAGCATGGTTGTGATCTGTATATAATAGAAGAAAAAGCCACGGCCAAAGGTCCGTTCGGCGATTTCAGCCAAGGAAGTCGAGTTTTCGAGTGGCAGAATATGAT
>JBOFWE010000435.1:0-1222 GCA_051653465.1 Selenomonadaceae bacterium
AATGTTTTCGCCTATGAATTGCTGTTCCGCAAAAAAGTAGCAGACGCTTATGATGGAAAAGATGGAGATAAGGATACAAATTGCGTGATTGTTAATTCTTTTTTACTGATGGGAATACAGTGCCTGACAAATGGCAAAAGAGCATTTATAAACTTTACGGGAAATGCAATAAAAGGAAATATTCCGCGCAGGCTGTCAAAAGATTTGATCGCGGTTGAAATTTTAGAGGATGTTGTTCCTGATGGTGAAATTATTAAGGCCTGCCGCGAATTGAAAAAAAGAGGCTATATGCTGGTGCTGGATGATTTTGTATGTTTGGAACGGTTTGCTGCTATCATTCCGCTGATTGATCTGGTGAAAATTGATTTTCGGCTGGTTCAGGCAGGAAAACGGGAAATGCTGGTGCGGATGTTAAACGAATACCCGGTAAAATTTTTAGCTGAAAAAGTGGAGACATATGAAGAGTTTTCTGAGGCTGTAAAAATGGGGTTCTCATATTTTCAGGGGTATTTTTTCTGCAAGCCGCAATTGCGGTCGCATCGGGATATTGTCGAATACAAGGAAAATCATCTGCAGATTTTACAGGAGATTCATCAGCCGGAAATGAGGTTTTCCCGAATTGAAAAAATTGTAAAGCGAGATGTGGTTTTATCATACAAGTTGCTGAAGTTTATCAATTCTTCCATATTTGGTCTGCGCAGTCGAATTTATTCTATAAGACAGGCGATGCTTCTTCTGGGGGAGAAGGAGCTGAAAAACTGGATCCTATTGCTGGCATTAAAGGATATTGTCCACGATAAACCACGGGAGATTTTGGTGGAATCACTGATAAGAGCCAAATTTTGCGAGACTATAGCCGCCGATAAAATGTCACCGCGTGCGGTGGAAAATGCTTTTTTAATAGGGATTTTTTCGTATCTTGATGTGCTGCTTGACCGCCCGATGCGGGAGGTGCTCGATGAAATTCATTTATCAAAGGAGATCAAAGGCGTTTTGCTGGGAGAGGAAAATAACCAATTATCATCATTATATAGATTAGCCGTCAGTTATGAAAAGGCAGACTGGAAGGCCTATACAAAATTTGCTGTAGAGATGAACCTGGAAGACACTGCTGTAAGCCGGGCCTATCGTGAGGCTGTCAAGTGGGCAGGCGATATTGCGTAGGCTTGCAGCTTGTATATAAAATGCTTATAAGGAAAAGGATGTGTAAATGATGGACACA
>JBOFWE010000436.1:0-3265 GCA_051653465.1 Selenomonadaceae bacterium
AAGTATGGATATGCTGGCTACCGGAATCGCCAATGTGCTTTCGGACTTGAAAGCACAAGGGCACGGCATGGAAGTAATCGGAGATTTTATGAAGGATCTATCAGAAGAGGCAATTCAGTTAATTGACAAAATGGAGGTACAGACATATGGAAAACAACAAAAAAATTAGTAAATCGGGCGGTGTTACGCTGCCATCTTCAATTCGCCGGGCATACGGTTTGAATCCTGGGGAGTCCTTAGCGGTCAGCGTTGACGAAAAGGGTGGAAACATTATTTTGCACCGCAATAATGGGTTGTGCATCTTTTGCGGAGCGGATCATCTGGTGATCCTCTACAAAGGCCGCTATATTTGCAAGGACTGCGCGGAGAAGATCAAGGAGGCATTTACTCATGATAACTAATTTTGAACAGCCAGCAGAGGCTGCGGCGCTTACAAGCCGGGCTTTGTCGCTGGATAGTGAAATCAAGGATAAGAAAAAGGAATTGGAGGCTGTGAAGGCAAAGCTGCAGTCGATGGGGCTGGCGGAAATGGAGAATAAGAATCTGAAATACATCCGGTTCGGCTCCATCAACGGGGCCTGCGAGATCTCCCACAAAACCAAGTTTGAAATTGACAACTATGGAAAGCTTGAATTTGCGATCGAGGATAAGCGACTGCTGCTGGATAAGATCAAGCGTAAGGAAGAAATCAAGTATGAGGTGGATAGCCGTTTCAAAGCGGCTTTAATTGCCTTTATAACGCGGGATTACGCACAGCATGATCTTCCTGGGATCCTGCAGGGAATGGGAATCATCGATGATAAAGCGCAAAAGCTGGTACTTAAGAAGCTGAAAGGGGATTACGTCAAGGATAAGCAGCTCCTGGAATCGCTTGGCTTTGGCGGTGAGCTGGAAGAGGAACTTGATGCCATCCGCGAAGAGAAAAATCGTGAGCTTGTGGAACGGTATTTTGATCCAGCACTTACGGATATAGAAGAATTGAGGAGAGCCATCTATTTAGAAGATCAGATCAGTATCACGTTGACCGCGAACAATGGGGAGTGAAAAGCATGAGCTATGGAAACAAGGAGCAGCCGCTTTCGTCGAGGCAAATATCCTTACTGCACGTAGCCAAGAGCCGGCTTGGCCTTGAGGAAGCTGATTACCGGGCCGCCCTGCAGCTGTATGGGGGCGCTGAATCGGCAAAACAGCTGACGATTGGCGGCTTTCAAAGGGTAATGACATACTTTCAGCGCATGGGATTTTCTGCTCCGGCATATTTCCCGGCACAACAAAAAGGAATCGTCAGAAATGCGGCTGCTGTCATTGAGCCGCAGCAATCGCATAAAATCAAGACGCTGTTTGCTGATCTTGGCATCGATACAGCAGAAAGGCAGCAGGGATTTTGCCGCCGCGTCATAAAAAAACCTTGGGCGCAGACCAGGAGCGATGCAAACAAGGTCATTGAGGGCTTAAAGGCGATGATTGGGCGCAAAAAGGTGCCGAAATGAGCGGCAGAATATCCGGAGAGGATATCCGGTTACTCATGGACAACATTGGCAGTGAGGATTTGCCGGAAAATTGGCAGTCGCTCGCGGATGCAATTGGCATAGTGAATGTTTTGAAGCTGTGCAAAAGCTTTGGCGGGACGTCACTGTATGTTCCAAAGGTGGATAGTGTCATTGCTCCGGCGAAAAAGAGGATCATTTTAAAAAAGTTTGACGGCAGCAACCATAAAGAATTAGCTATGCGGTTTGATGTATCGGAGCGGAGTGTATATGAAATTGTCGCGGAAGAGGGTTGGCGGAAAAATCAAATGAAACTGTTTTGAAAACTTCATGGGAATTTTGCAAAAAACTCTTGAACTGTGCAGATATAGCCCGCAAGAAATAAAGCGTAGAATCCAGGTATAGGTTAAAACCTATACCTGGATTTTTTATGTGTTTGGAGTTGGTACTGGTGAAAAATTGGACTGTGTTTGTTTGGCTGCGGAAGGGCTTGACGGGATTGGTTGCACCAGGGGTATTTGTCTTGCACTTTCTGCGTGATTTGATGTATGGCCCGGATGGCCGACCGTCCCTTTTGGCGACGATTACGTTCGGGATGTTTTCACTATTCGCTTTCGTGACGCTCTACCTCGTCTTGACGGGGACAAAATGGGAGTATTACACAAGCTTTGCAACCACAACGACAACGCTTTCAACAATTGGCAAAGCAGCGGATAAGTTCATGAACAATCGGTTCAGCAGTGGCGGTGATGCCTGATGAAGTAATGTCTGGCACAGGAATGAAGAAAAAAGGAGTGGTGAGAATGTTGGGAGATCTTAGCGCGCGATATGAATCGAGCGGCGATCCGGGGAACATATCCGATGGATATCAGGATCCGGGTGGAAAATCGTATGGAGCCTATCAGCTATCGTCAAATGCCGGTAGTGTAGGCAGCTTTTTGAATTGGGCCATAAATTTATCGGGCAATCCGATTTATCAGCAGTATGGTTCCAAGCTGAATGAAAATGAAATCGCTACAGATGCGTTTGACGCCTGCTGGCGAGACATTGCAGAAAATGACGGCAACACCTTCGAGCAGATGCAGCATGACTATATCCAGTATGCATATTTTTTCCCGGCAGTGTATGCGCTCAAGGATGTCGGCTTTGATGTCTACAAGCACAGCTCGACCATGAGCGATGTTGTTTGGTCTCGCGCTGTCCAATACGGAGCCGGGCAGATTGTTGAAATGTTCGAGGCAGCGGTCAGCCTCATGTACAATGCTGAAAAGGATGATAATAGCGGCTATCCGAACTTGTCGTATGTTGATGATCCGAAATTTGATGCAGACCTTATCAAGTCAATCTATCTCAATGTTTGCAAAACCGAAGAATGGACGGCAGCGTCCTGCCGGTACGGCTTGTACCGCAGGTTCGATGCGGAATGTAATGATGCGATCGCCATGCTTGATGGCGAAGCTCAGTAAAAAATGAGGAGGCTTTTAAAATGACACCAGAAGAACAGGGAAATGTAGTTCCTGACGCGGCACAAAGCGCGCAAGGAGAAAATCAAAACGCACAGGGCATCGCGGATCCGGGACAGGCTGACGCGACGGATCCAGTAGTTGAAACTGATATTGATAGGATGAAGGCAGCCGTGAACCAGCTTAAGGCTGCAGGTGAGGATCTTTTTAAAGACCAGATCGCACAGCTGGAAGAAAAAATCGAGGCGGCTGAAAAAGCGGCTGCAGCGAATATCCAGGAAGTTGAGCAGACAATTGTCCAGAAGTACGGGCAGG
>JBOFWE010000437.1:0-2295 GCA_051653465.1 Selenomonadaceae bacterium
CGTAATAATTTCTGTGCAAAAACAGTCTGGTACAAATACTGTTGCTGTTACAGATGGTGTGATGGCAGCAATGGAAAAGATAAAGACGAATGATTTGCCGCGTGATATTAAGGTCGACCTTGTTAACGACCAATCCCAATACATACGAGAAAATGTCGGTGATGTGTGGTCTGCGATTTTATTTGGAGGTTTTTTCGCTTTGTTGATTACCTATTTGTTTTTAGGTAATTTCAGAGCGACGATTATTGGTGGGTTAGCTATTCCAACGTCGATTATTGCGACCTTTGTTTTGATGAAGCAGCTGAACTTTACACTTAATAATATGTCGCTTATGGGGCTTAGCCTTGCCGTTGGTGTTTTGATAGACGATGCGATAGTTTTGATAGAAAACGTTTTTCGTCATTTGGAAAAAGGCAAAAATTCTATGGAAGCTGCCAAGGATGCGACAGAAGAACTGTTTTTGGCTATTCTTGCCACATCACTTTCGCTGATTGCAGTATTCATCCCAATCGGCAGCATGGGGGAGACGGTAGGACAATTCTTCAAACAGTTTGGCCTTACGGTTGCTTTTGCGGTGGCTTTTTCAACTATGGTAGCGTATACACTGACACCGATGTTGTCCGCCTATTGGCTGAAAATTCCCTATGCAGTTGGCACCGATGCAAATCCCCGTAACAAATACCTTCAGATGGCATTGGATAAATTTGAAACTGCCTTTCAAATAACAAGACAATTTTATAGTGAAATGATGCAGGCGGCAGTCAAATATCCCCAAAAAATAATCATTGTCTCATCGATGACTTTATTGTTTAATCTGGCACTTGTACCTTTCTTAGGCATAGAGCTGCAGCCAACATATGATTCTGGACAATTCAGTGTGACTTTTAAGGCTCCTGCCGGTACAAATCTCGAAAAGACTAAGGAATTAGTGGCGTCTCTTGAAAACACAATCAGTGAATTGCAGGAAGTTCAGATTGTTTCGATGCGTTTAGGCGGGACGAGAACACCAGTAAGTCAGGGCACAATAGATGTTAAGCTTGTTCCCGGCGCAGAACGAGAACGATCGATGATGGAAATAATGGACGAATTGCGGTCAAAGTTTCGTAATGTTGAAGGTCTGAGCGTTTCAGTAATTACCGGCCAAGGTAGTGGCAGAGGTGACAAGCGTCCGATTCAGATTGGCTTACGTGGTTCGGACATGGATATGCTAGAGGGTTATGCCCAGGATTTGGCAGAAATGATCAGGCAACAGTCAGGTGCAACTGATGTTGATATCTCTACTTCAGAAGCAGAACCGAAAATCCTTGTTCGGGTCGATCCAATGCGGGCCAGTGCCCTCGGTCTTAATGCCTTAAATATCGGAACTATGGTAAAAACAGCATTTCAGGGTAAAACAGCGTCAAACAGTTTTACCTTTGGTGATAATGATTACGATGTTCGCGTCCAACTTGCTAAAAAGGACAGAAAAAGCATTGATGACGTAAAAAATCTTATTGTTTCGAGTTCAACAGGAAATTTTATCAGACTGGCAGATGTTGCTGACGTTACATTAGATTCAGGTCCTACCCGTATTGACCGTGAAGATCGTCAAAGGCAATTGGTCGTTTATGCAAATACAGTGGGTACTACTCCGGGCGAATTGATTAATAAAATAGAATCAGATTTGATACCGCAATTGAACATGGAAGCTGGCTACCGTTACAAGATGATTGGTCAGGCGGATGAAATGGTTAAGACTTTTCATGAAATTGCTAAGGCACTTTTAATTGCCGTGATAATGATTTACATGGTTTTGGCTGCACAATTTGAAAGTTTCGTGCAGCCTCTGGTTATAATGATTGCACTGCCGTTTGCTTTGACCGGTGCAATCGTCGGTTTGCTTGTTTCAGGACAAACCGTCAATATGATGTCGCTGATTGGTTTTACCATGTTATTGGGTTTAGTTACGAAGAACGCTATATTGTTGGTTGACTATGCAAATAAGGCCAGAAGCAAGGGAACAGAAATCCATGAAGCTGTTTTAGAGGCCTGCTTCCTGCGCTTGCGGCCGATTTTGATGACAACATTAGCAACAATTCTTGGCATGCTTCCTATAGCACTCGGTATTGGTGCAGGTGCTGAATTGAGGCAGTCCATGGGTGTTGTACTTATAGGCGGTCTTTTCACCTCTACGGTATTAACGCTGGTAGTTGTTCCGTTAGTCTATATACTGGTTGAAAGCTGGCTAGAGCGACGTAGGGCATGTTAATAGTCAAAAATAGAGCATTCCCTAAGAATGCTCTATTTTTGTGCTAC
>JBOFWE010000438.1:0-4249 GCA_051653465.1 Selenomonadaceae bacterium
TGAACTCGAAAAAATCGGTGAGACTGGTGAATTTAAAGATTCGAAGATCACCGAGGCAAGCGCCAAGACCAGCATTGCAACCTATGGCCGTTCGTTCGGTATCAATCGTCAGGCTATCATCAATGACGATATGGGAGCGCTTAACCGGATCCCTGCACTGTATGGTGCTGCAGCTCGTCGCATGATCAACCGTTTGGTCTATAAGATTCTTAAGGATAATCCGGATATTGAAAAAGCAAAACTTTTTCACGCGGATCATAAAAACCTTGGCGCTGGTGCATTGAGTGTTACCAGCCTTGGAGCAGCAAAAGCTGCAATGTCCAAGCAGAAAAACATCGGCGGAAAAGAAGCGCTGAACATCCAACCAGCTTATCTGATTGTACCAGTGGACCTTGAAACAGTGGCAGCACAGCTGATTTCTTCCGTTGTTGATCCGAGCAAAAACAATGCAACGCCGAATCCGTTTGCGAACAAGTTATCAGTTATAGCAGATCCGACGCTGGAAGAAGCCTTGCCGTGGTATTTGGCCGCCGCTCCGGGGATGTGCCCGTCGATTGAAGTCACGTATCTTAACGGCGTCGATCAGCCGACCATGGAAAGTACAGTACTTTTTAACACGCTTGGCATCAAGTGGAGAATTTACCTTGATTTCGGCGTAAATCTGATTGACTTCCGTGGGCTCTATAAGTCCACTGGCGAATAAGGAGGAATGAAAAATGGTAACAGCTACACATATTCAAAAAGGTGATATTATTGACTTTACGGCGACAACGGACGTCGCATATCTTGAAGTAGTTCCACTGGCTAATAAAATAGGGATTGCTTTGGAACCTATTGCAACAGGGGCAACAGGTTCATTGTCCTTAACGGAGGTATGGGAATTGCCGGCTGCAGCGCCGCTTGAAATTGCTGCTGGCGATACTGTTTATTGGAACAAAACAAACAACAATATTGACAAAACGAATAGCGGAGTTTCGGCAGGTTTTGCAATAGCTGCTAAGACCGCGGCTGCAACTACTGTCCGGGTAAAAATTGGTTAATGTCATTTAAAGATATTTTGGCGGCGGACATGAAAAATGTGTTTTTAAGTACAAAAGAATTTGCTGAAATCCATAAAATTGATGGCGAAGAAATAACTTGCATCATTGACGAAGATAAATCGTCTCAAAACAAAACCGATGGCGTGTATAATATGCGCCGTCGGTTATTTGTTTCGTGGAATTCTCTTGGATATCGGCCGGAGCCAGAACAAAAAATTAAGGTCGATGAAGAGTTTTATTATGTATTGGATTGCATTGGCAATGACATGCTGGAAGTCATACTGGAGGCACGGCAATCATGATCGAGTTTAATACTACGCAGATTGAGAGGGGAGAACGGTTGCTCGGGGGAATCCCGGGGGCATTGCCAAAAGCGCAAGCGTCTGCCATTAACCGCAGTCTAATAACGGCTCGGGCAGAAATTGTTAGAGCTGTACGTAAGGAATATGTAATTAAAGCAGAAGATGTGCGCAGTACAATTCGTGTGACAAATGCAAGTGCAACAGTACCGATAGGGCAAATTAAGTCGATGGGTGGTCCGATTCCTTTAGTAAAGTTTGATGTCAGTAAGGATAATCCAGTTCGAGCCAGGGTGAAAAAAAACGGCGCGAAAAAACCTATCAAACATGCTTTTCGGCAAACCATGGGAAATGGGTACCAAGGCCTTTGGATACGAGCTGGCAAAGCACGTTATCCGTTAAAGCAGCTTTATGGGCCATCAATCCCTCAAATGATAGGAAATGAAAACGTGATTAAAAGCGTCGAAGCAAAAGCCATCGAAACGCTGGACAAACGTATCAACCATGAAATTAATCGGATATTGGAGGCTGTAAGATGAATGTTGATGCTCTTGTGGAAAACCTTGAATATGTACTGACGGAAGCAACGAAAAACCTGCAGTTACCGACAAAGCCCGGAACATATACAGCGCCTAAAATTGCTCGTGGGTATTTGCCGGCTAAAAATCCAAAATCCGATAAAGAGGACATACCATGCGTGATTGTTCGCCTTTTGGGAGATGAAACAACCGAAGACGACACGACCGCACAAGTGAAAATTATCTGCATTGCATATTCTGAGGATGATGAACAAGGTTGGCGGGATCTTTTAACGATCATGGATCCAATCAAAACGTATTTGCTGACCAACCGGAATATAGGCGGGTGCTATCGCATATCCTTGCCGATTAAACGGGAAATCCCGGAAGAACAGGGGCCACCAGAATGGTGCGGTACCTTTACTCTAAATATTGAAATTCCAAATGTACAGGAGGTAGATGAAAATGTCAGAGGATTCCTTGCCGGTCAATGACACCATAAAAGACGACATGGTAAAAGCAATAATAACGCCGAAACCGACAATGCCTGCACAAAGCTTTATTTATGTAGGCCCAAACATCCCGAAAGATGGATTGAATCGGTTTCGTGTTTATCAAGGCGGTATGCCAGAACAATATGACGAACTTTTCACGGTATGCCCGGCAATAAAAAAATTATTCGTCGATGTAGAAAAATTGTCAGAGACAATTTTTCTAATCGACAAAACTGGATCTGCATATCATACATGGTATGCAGAGGCTTTAAATTACGTCAAGGGAGTGTGAAAACATAAATGAGCGATTATAAGCATGGAGCGTATGCCTCGGAAGTCGCTACTTCACTCACGGCACCGGTGAAAGTCAGTGCTGGATTACCCGTAATTATCGGGCGAGCCCCGGTAAATTTGGCAGTGGATCCAACGGCACACGTTAATAAACCTTTATTGGCTTATACCTATGCAGAAGCTGTAGCTGCACTGGGGTATACGGATGACTATGAGAATTATGAATTGTGCGAAGCGATGTATGTGCTCTTTAAGCTCTATCGTGTTGCACCGGTGGTATTCATCAATGTACTGGACCCGACAAAGCACAAAACGGCTGTAGAGAATTCGCCAGTTACGTTAATTGGTGGGGTGGCCACAATTAATGAAACTGGCGTACTGTTGACAAAGCTGCTGGTAAAACTTACGGCTGCTGGGCAGGCATTGGTAAAAGGTACTGATTATACAGTAGCCTTTAATGATGACAAGAAACCATTGATTACGGCTATTACGGGCGGGAAACTAGACGGACAAACAACGATGTATGTATCTTATGATCATATTGCCCCGGAAAAAGCGACACAAGGGGATATTATTGGCGGTGTTGATGTCAATACTGGAGCTGTTGGTGGAAGTGAATGTATTGATCAAGTATTTCCTAAATTCGGACTTGTGCCAGGGTTGCTGGCATCTCCTGGATGGACAGAGAAACCCGCGGTGGCTGCCGTTCTTAAAGCAAAAGCGACGGCGATTAATACCCTGTTCAAGGCGATGGCTGTATGCGACATTGATTGTACTGTTGATGGAGCAGATATCTACACCAAAGTATATGATTGGAAATCGAAGCACAACTACACCAGTGAGTTCCAGATTAACTGCTGGCCGAAAGGTGTTTTGGATTCAACCGTATTTCGCTTAAGCACGCAATTAATCGGGTTGATTTGCTACACGGATTCGAAAAATGATGATATTCCCTATATATCACCATCGAATCAGACGATGCAGATAGACGGCATTTGTAACGCCGCAGGGCGTGAAGTTATTCTTGGCCCGGACCAGGCAGCGTATATCAACGGAAAGGGGATTGTTACAGCAACAAACCTCATGGGTGCGTGGAAAGCGTGGGGAAACCGCACAGGCATTTATCCTACATCTACCGACCCCAAAGATGCATGGATTCCGGTGCGCCGCATGTTTAACTGGATAGGGAATACAATAATCATAACTTATTGGCAAAAAGTCGATGCCCCGACAAACAAACGACTGATTCAGACGGTTGTTGACAGTATCAATATCTGGATCAATGGGTTGGTGGCGAAGGGAGCCTTGCTGGGTGGTTATGTTGAATACCGTTCGGATGAAAACCCAGCAACGGATCTGATGAATGGGATTAATCGTTTCCATGTGCATGTCACGCCACCGATTCCAAATGAGGATATGGAATTTATTCTTGAGTTTGATGTGTCGTATTTTGAAACGCTTTTTGCGTCATAAGAGAGGAGGTATGAATAATGGGGGATATTCATGTGTTGCCGGAAAGAATTACCGGCTACAGGGCATATAAAGATGGGGTTGACTTACTTGGTGTTGTCGATGTGGAACTGCCGAAAATCCAGCTTATGAGCGAC
>JBOFWE010000439.1:0-4803 GCA_051653465.1 Selenomonadaceae bacterium
GGCCGGGAGATTTTGCAGCAGATTGGACTTTTGCAGGATACATAAGAAAGTGAACGAATGGAGAGCTGGTGAAAAAACAGCTTTCCATTTTACTGTTTTAGATGGGAAGAGGAGGAAATAAAATGGCAGGTATGGTGTATTTGGTAGGTGCTGGCCCGGGAGATTATCGTCTGATCAGCATAAAGGCTTGTGATTATTTAAAAAAAGCAGATACGGTGGTTTATGACCGCCTGGCAGATGACAGGATTCTCAGCTATGCGCGCAAAGATGCAGAATTCATCTATGTGGGCAAGGCTTCCAGTCAGCATACGATGAAACAGGAGGACATCAACCAACTGCTCGTGGATAAGGCCAAAGAAGGAAAAGTTGTCGTCCGGCTAAAGGGGGGCGACCCGTTTGTCTTTGGCCGTGGCGGTGAAGAGGCTTTGTTGCTGCAGGAAAACAAGCTGCCATTTGAAATTGTGCCGGGGATTACGTCGGCTATTTCCGTACCGGCCTACGCCGGAATTCCGGTCACGCACCGGGCTGTGGCCACATCCTTTGCCGTAATTACCGGACATGAGGATCCGACAAAAGGCGAATCGAATATGCGCTGGGACAAACTGGCAACAGGCGTGGATACCTTGGTATTCTTGATGGGGGTCGGAAACCTGCCGCATATCACGGCGAAACTCATTGAAAACGGCCGGGCCGCTGATACCCCGGCAGCCGTTGTCCGCTGGGGGACCAAGCCGGAGCAGGAAGTCCTGGTGACTACGGTTGGCAAGGCTGCTGCCGACGTGGCAGAGCGGCAGCTCAAGCCGCCGGCAATCTTTATTGTCGGCGAGGTTGTGAATCTGCGGGAGAAGCTTGCCTGGTTTGATAATCGTCCTTTGTTTGGGAAAAAGATACTCGTTACCAGAGCCCGCGAACAAGCTTCGCAACTTACGGCTGCGCTTGAAGAACTTGGTGCCAGCTGTATCGAAGCGCCATCGATCCGCCTGACTGATCCGGTGGATGCCTATGCTGCTGTTGATGCCGCGATTGCGGATCTTGCCTCGTATCAGTGGCTGATCTTCACCAGCACGAATGGAGTGGAGCATTTCTTCGCTCGTCTGGCTGGTCGCAAGCTCGATGCCCGCAGTCTTGGCGGGGCGAAGATTGCGGCTATTGGTGCGGCCACAGCGGAAAAACTGCAGGCGTACGGAATTATGGCTGATATTGTGCCGCTGGAGTTTCGTGCAGAGGGGATCGTTGAGGCCTTGACAGGCGAAATCAAACCGGGAATGAAGATTCTGATTCCACGGGCGCAGGAGGCCCGGGAGATCCTGCCGGAAAAACTGCGGGAAATGGGCGCTCAGGTAGATGTTGCTCCCGTATATCAGACAATTGCCGGGGAGATTGACGAAGCAGCACTCAGCAAGATGCTGGCAGCTGGTGAAATAGATCTGGTTACCTTTACCAGTTCGTCGACGGTGACGAATCTGCTGCAACTACTCGGGAATCAAGCGGCTTTGCTGCAGGCAGTTAAAACGGTCTGCATCGGTCCAATCACCGCTAAGACCTGTATGGATCATAAGATTGAGCCGGCGGCGATCGCAGACAATTATACGATTGAGGGTCTGGTGGAAGCCATTAAGGCTTTGCTCAGTAAATAATTTTAATTAACAGGAGATGTTTTTGATGATAGATCAGAAGTTGCGGCCGCGCCGCATGCGGATTTCACCTAGTGTACGCAGCATGGTCCGGGAAACGAGCCTTGCTGTAGAGGATTTTGTTTATCCGATCTTTGTTGTTGCTGGTGAGAATGTGAAGGAAGAAATTCCAAGCATGCCGGATTGCTACCACCTGTCGGTTGACCAGGCGGTTAAAGTGGCACAGGAAGCCTACGCGCTGGGAATTCCTTCGGTTGAGGTTTTTGGCCTGCCGGAATACAAGGATGAAATCGGTTCAAGCGCCTGGGATATGACAAGTCCGGTGCAGCGTGCGATCAAGGCGATCAAGGAAGCCGTACCGCAGCTTACCATTGTCGGCGATGTTTGCCTGTGTCAATATACATCACATGGTCATTGTGGTGTGCTCTGCGGGCAGGAGGTTGACAACGATAAGACATTACCACTGCTGGCCAAGGTTGCCGTCAGCCAGGCCCGAGCGGGTGCAGACGTGATCGCCCCTTCGGATATGATGGATGGCAGGGTTGCCGCCATCCGGCAGGCTCTTGATGAAGCAGGGTTCCAAAACGTTTCCATTATGTCATATGCTGTAAAATATGCTTCCGCTTATTATGGTCCGTTCCGCGATGCCGCCGACTCAGCGCCGCAGTTTGGGGATCGTCGTTCCTATCAGATGGATCCGGCGAATTCCCGGGAGGCAATGAAGGAAGTGGAACTTGATATAGCCGAGGGGGCGGACATCATCATGGTGAAACCGGCCTTATCCTATCTTGATATTGTCCGCCAGGTACGCGATAAGATTTCCCATCCGGTTGCTGTTTATAATGTCAGCGGTGAATATGCGATGGTCAAGGCGGCCGCGGCTAATGGCTGGATTGATGAAAAACGGATTGTGCTGGAGACCCTTTTGAGCATGAAGCGTGCCGGCGCCGATATCATCATCACCTATCATGCCCTGGATGCGGCGAAATGGCTGCAGGAAAAATAAAGAATCGGCTGCTGCATGTGGTCGAGCAGATATACAGGAGGGGAAAGAATGTTGAATCTTGAAAAATCGGCAGCGGCGTTTGCCGAGGCGAAGGAACTTATGCCTGGCGGTGTAAACAGTCCGGTGCGGTCTTATCGCAGTATGGATTGCAATCCGCCCTTTATTGCCCGGGCGGCAGGCAGCAAAATCTATGATATTGATGGCAATGAATACATTGATTATGTAGGATCCTGGGGACCGATGGTGGTTGGACATGCGCATCCGCGAGTTGTCAAGGCCTTGCAGGCAGCGGCAGAGCGCGGCACGAGCTATGGCGCGCCAACGCTGCTGGAGACGCAGCTGGCACGGCTGGTTATGGAATTGATGCCGTCCATTGAAGTGATCCGCATGGTCAATTCAGGGACGGAAGCGACGATGAGTGCGCTGCGCCTGGCGCGCGGCTATACAGGCCGCGATAAGATCGTGAAATTTATCGGTTGTTATCATGGGCACAGCGACAGCCTGTTGGTTAAAGCGGGATCAGGCCTGGCGACCTTCGGTGTGCCGGACAGTCCGGGGGTTACGGCCGGAGTAGCAAATGATACGATTACCGTCCCTTACAATGATGTAGCGGCGATTCGTCAGGTCATGCAGGAGCACGGCGAGGAAATTGCGGCGGTCATTGTTGAACCCGTGGCTGGCAATATGGGCCTTGTGCTGCCACAGCAGGGCTATCTGCTGGAGCTGCGCGAACTGACAAAGGCGGCGGGAGCTCTTTTGATTTTTGATGAAGTCATGTGCGGATTCCGGGCATCGCTTGGCGGGGCACAGGCTGCATATGCGGTAAAACCGGATCTGACCTGTCTGGGGAAGATCATCGGCGGCGGTCTGCCGGTTGCTGCCTACGGCGGTCGACGGGAGATCATGCAGAAGGTATCTCCGGCTGGCCCGGTGTATCAGGCGGGAACACTCAGCGGGAATCCGCTGGCAATGACGGCTGGCATTGAAACGCTCAGCATCCTCATGGAGGACCCGGAAATTGATGAAGAGGATCCGCGGGCAACGCTGCCGGATTACAGTCGTCAGCTGACGATCAAGACAAAAAAACTGGTGCTTGGTCTGCAGGCAGAGGCGAAAAAAGCCGGTCTGAAAGTACAGGTTCACCAGGCTGGATCGATGTTCGGGCTGTTTTTCAATGAAAACCCGGTATACGATTATGAAACTTCAGCGGCGTCAAACCAGGAAGCCTTCAAGATATATTTCCGTTCCATGCTGGAACAGGGCATTTATCTGGCACCATCACAGTTTGAGACGACATTCATGTCAGGGGCTCATACGGACGAGGATATAGACAAAACGATTGCGGCTGCAGCCAAAGCATTTGCTGATGTGGCAGCGTTTTTAAAGAAATAAGACAAGAGCCAGTCCGAAAAGAGGAAACCTTCTCTTTTCGGACTGGCTCTTTGTCTGCAGATCGTTTTTATTCGGCGGCGTCGCCGCCTTTTTTCTTGACGGTTGTTATGCCGCCAGCGATATCGATTCCCGTATGATACGGGCTGTCCACATCAACTGTCGGTTTAGGCAGCGTCAGTCCGCGTTCTTGCATAACTTCACGGCCAAGCCAGGGCTTGTCGGTGATAAAGCCATCTACACCCATGTCGATCAGCAGGTTCATGCTGGTCTTGCTGTTAACTGTCCAGGGAACGACTTTCATGCCCAGTGCATGTGCTTCGGCAACGAGTTCATTGGAGAGTTCTTCCCAGTAAGGGGAAACAACGTCGGCGCCGATTGCATGGGCGGCCTGGACGTAATCACCTTTGAAGTCATCGATGTCAAGACCGCCCATCCAAGGGGAGGGGCCCTTTTCGTACGGTTGACGGCACTGGCTGTCACGTCCCCAGGAGGGCTGCTCACAGGTAAGAGCTACGGTCGTGATGTTCGGATCAAGTTTTTTCATTTCCTTGAGTGTGCGCCAATCAAAGGACTGCAGCATTACGCGGTCTTCCATATGATATTTCTTGACGATATCGTAGAATTTTTTGACGAAAACGGCCGGATCCGGATTGTTTTTCGCTTCCGGAAAACTCTTGTCGTCATAGATTTTTGTTTCAATATTGAACAGAATGTCTTTGTTGCCATAGGAATTGGCGAGTTCAAAAACTTCCTCCAGGGTAGCCATTTTTG
>JBOFWE010000440.1:0-1178 GCA_051653465.1 Selenomonadaceae bacterium
CGAATCTTAAGCAGAGCTTCAATCGAACGCCGGGAACGGCCGACTGCGGCCGACTGTAAAATTTCACCAATTTCATAAAACAGCATAACGGCGACCGCCTCAGGAAATTCACCAATTGCCAAAGCCCCCAGCGTCGCAATGCTCATCAAAAAATTCTCATCAAAGATCCGCCCATGGAAAATATTTTTTGCAGCCCCCCACAGGACCCAGGCTCCGGCAAGCAGATACGCCGCCAAGAACAAACCTTTTTGCAGAGCTATTGTCAGCTCACCGAGCTGTGCCACGCAAAAAAACAAAGCCGCCAAGCCAAGACGACCCCACACAAGCACGGGTTGCGGCTCGGCCTCGGTCGCAGCCGCTTCTGCGGTTGCAACAATTTCAACACCATGCTCAATCCCAGCAGCCAGCCTGGCGATTGTCGCAGTAATCTGCTGAATATCGCCACTGCCATCTATTTTCACATGCAATTTTCGGCCGACAAAATCGAGCTGCGCAGCGCTGACACCTTCAACAGCCCGCGCTGCCGCTTCAATTTTCAGTCCACAATTGGCACAGTCAAGGCCCCTTACATAAAGCTCCACATCATTTTTTCTTTCCATATTCTCACCTCAGCCCTCATTGATGTGGCTCAATCCCTGGTCAAAGATCTGTTTCACGTGATCGTCATCCAGTGAATAAAATACCACCTTGCCGTCTTTTCTGTTTTTTACCAGCCGGGCCTGTTTGAGTACCCGCAGCTGATGGGAAATAGCCGACTGGGTCATATGAAATAAATTGGCAATATCACAGACGCACATCTCAGATTTAAACAGTGCCGCCATGATTTTTATCCGCGTTGAATCCCCAAAGACCTTGAAGAGTTCGGCCAGATCATACAGATCCTCCTCTGCCGGCAAGCCGGTCTTTACTAGTTCGACTACATCCCTATGAATAACGCCACAGCTACAGCGCTCCAGATCCTGTTTTTCTGCCATTTTATGCCCTCCTTAATATGAATATATGAATAATTGTTCATATATTCATATTAAGGCAGAAAAGGGTACCTGTCAAGAAAAAACATTTCCGGAGTAAGAGGAATCATCTGCCTCTCTGTCTAATATCATCGTTAAATAAGGGTTGACGAGGTGATATGATGAGTGTCTGGAAATACCTGAACCATTCCGTCCTGCAGTGGCTGC
>JBOFWE010000441.1:0-5812 GCA_051653465.1 Selenomonadaceae bacterium
TAATTAGCCAACTAACTATAAGTATATAAAAATCCGGGAACTTTGTCAAAACATTATTAGCTTTGACAAACTTTTAAAGAATGGACGGCCCGCCTAAAAAAATGCCATAGCTACCTAAAAGTAGTCTATGGCACGTCGCGGGTGTGTGAAAAAATCTCTGCATCTTGGATCTTTCATGATAATTTATTAGATTTCAGGATATTTATAGATTTTCTTGGGAATCATGCAATCTCAGTTACAATATAAAATGTATTTTTCTACATGTCAAGAAAGGTGTAGCGACTCTTAAACGGGTATTATAAAAATATCACCCTTAAAATATGCTTTATTTTTTATAAAACCTCAAATTCTTGCTGGAATTTAAAATATCATCAAAATCCATCTTTCACGACAAGACTTGTTGCCAAGGGTATTCATTTCCCTGCCCAAAAGCAGCATCCATTCCCCATCCATTGAGGTTTTAAACTTCACCTACAGTCCCGTTCCCAAAGCGGACACTTCTTTTTCCATTTGGCTCTGGTTAATATTTAATTCTTCAAAAACTTGCCTATCAAAAGTGTCCACCCATTGATTATTTATAAGAACATTAGCATAATGCTGTGCTATATGGACTGCAAAAATTAATTCTCGATTAATAATCCCGGTTGAAAAAGGTGTATGATGATACAACGCAGCTTCAACAATTGGATACGGAATCCCCCATAATTTAAGTAAATATGCTCCGATTTGCTGATGCGTAAGATCGAAAAAGCCTTTTTCTAAATCCAATAAATTTGACTTGTCTTTTTTCATCACAAGAAAAACCTCACTATATCCTTTTTGAAAAAGCTTTAAAAAAAGTGCCATTCCGATATTATGAAGCAACCCTGCGGCAGATCCTATTTCAGATACTTTTTTATTCAGTATTTTTCTGTAAATCATATTAAAAATTTGGTTGGATACAACTGAATGTTTCCAAATCATTCTAATTTGCGGTCCATATGTTTCATTAATTGCCAAAGAATCAACACACGACGTTACTAATACAATGTTTTTGGTAGTTTCCAGCCCTAAAAGGGTAATCGCTTGTTGTACATTACCTGTCTTAATCTCATAAAATGCTGAATTGATAATATGAAGAATTTTCGCGGCCATTGCGGGATCTTGCTCGATAACCCTTGATATTTCGGCTATATCTGCCCCCTCATCAATCAAGCTTATTATCTTATGATAATTATTCGGCAAAACCGGTAACTCATCAATCCGGTTTATTAATTGAATTACTTTTTGATTGCAGAGTATAGTTTCGGTTTCAAAGATTTGATTAACTATTTGAAGCAAGACGTCATTATCCCAAGGTTTCATTATATACAATTTCGCAAGATTTTTTTGCAATGCCGTAAGAATTGTATTTTTCTCAGAATATCCGCTTAAAATAATTCTTAACACATCAGGATACTGTGTTTTTATTTTTCCTAGTAATTCAAGACCATCCATTATTGGCATTCTCATATCCGTAATAACTAAATCCACAGGTTCCTCTGCAAGAATATTTAAAGCTTTTTCCCCGCTGTCCGCTGTAAAAATCTCATAATCCGTATCGAGGAAAAGGCGCTTTATTGCATTTAAAATTTGCGGTTCATCATCAACAAATAATATTTTTTTGTTTATATTCTCTTCCGTCATAATATTATATACAGTCCCCTCCATACATTGCTTTTATAAATTTTTCAAAATGAAACCCTAGCAAAACCGTATACAGAAACTGTTTGACAATCTCAATACACACAAAGCAATTGAATTTGTTGGTACAGTTCAGCAAACACTCATCAAGCTCCATCCAGAAAATATTCCAGATATACTCATAAATTATGCTTCAATTTATATCAGATACTCCGTCTTGTGTTGGAGAGGTAATCGAATGATAAAGGTTGTCCCAACCCCTTCCTCTGTTTCAATATTTATTTTCCCCTCATGTTTATTTACAATGATATCATATGCGATACTCAGTCCCAATCCAGTCCCCTTGCCCACCTCTTTTGTTGTAAAGAAGGGCATAAATATAGAGTTTAAATTTTCTTTTTTTATTCCAATACCATTGTCTTGGATTGAACAATATACCGCTCCGTTTTTTTTAAAGGTTTTTATAACAATACGGCCTTTTCTAGAGGCTGCTTGTATTGCATGAACAGCATTGATAATAAGATTCAACAACACCTGATTAACAGCACCTCCGGCTGCTTTTATATAAGGGATATCCCCAAAATCTTTCATTACCTCTGCAACATATTTGATTTCATTATTAGCCACAGCAAGCGTATCGAGAATCCCCTTATTTAGATCATACTCCTCGAATTCAAAAACGCTTGTCCGCGAAAAACCTAATAGACTTTTAACAATTTTTTCTATTCTTTCAAGTCCAGCAATGGATTCTAGAATTATATCATCCAGGTCTTCAATTATAAGGCTAATTTTATTTTTCTTTTTTGTTGCTTTAATTATTTCCATAATTTCCAACACTTCATTATCTGAATCTGATTTCACCATTTTTTCAATGCTATTTATTACTTCAAGAAAGTCCTTGATTTTATTTACATACTTTTTTAATGTATCTAAATTGCTTTGTGTATATCCGAGAGGATTATTAATTTCATGGGCAATCCCCGCCGAAAGTTGCCCTATTCCTGCCATTTTTTCCTGTTGAATCAACTGGCTTTGCAATAATCGTATTTTTTCCATATTCTCGTTATATTCTCTCGAGCTAATCTCTATGCTACGCTCCAATAACAACCGATCCTTATCCTGGTTGATATAGGCTTGATGGACTGACCAGATAAATGATTTCAGCTCCGGGGTCAATGTTATATTGCTTAGATGCTCTTCCATTTGCCGTCTCAAAAGCCGATGTAGATTTTCCATTTTATAAATCCTCCGCAATCAAAGTAATGGTCATTGTTTGATTATGAAATTCACAGGTCGCATTTTTATCGGGACATGAAATTTCTCCATAAGAATAAAATCCTGTAAATGGAACATCCTTTAAAACACTCCTAGCGGCATAAACCTCTTCACTCGTTAATTGATCCAATACTAACTTTCGGCCAACACAACTTACTAAAATAGCAAGTTGTGCATCTTTCGCGCCAAGAATTGATAAACTTTTTTGTGCTGCCTGTTTTGAGCCGTCTATTAATTTGTCTAAATTTGCTCTCATTAATTTTGAATAATATCCCTCTGGTATATCCCCTGAGAAAATCACCGCATTTTGGGATTCATCTATTTTTTGAATAGTCCGGATAAACTCACGGCGATGATCTGTTGATCGGACCATTAAGGGAAAATACAGCCCTGATGCCGGAAGTTCTGCCGCGTATTCACCCAAATATTCTTTGTATAATTCGAGTGCGGGCTTACTATCAAGTTCATACAAAATATTTTTGTTGGCTTTCGTAATGACTCGTTCTATACCAAATGGGGACCAGCCACCTACAGATGCATAGCCAAAATGTACTTGTTTTCCATAAAAAGCGATTGCAGCTAAACAATTTTTTTTGGGACAAGTATTGTTGTCAATAATGAAGGTTTCTTTATAAAAAGTCCCATCACCAACAAGGCCGCCAGATAATGTAACATTTTCCGGCAGACTGTTGATCAAGCCTTCTACCAGTTTACTGCCATTCATATTAATTCCCTCAGAAAGAATAAATACATGTTGCAAATTCTCTCGCTCAAATTTTGAAACCACGGCGCTGGCTGCTTCTGCATACTTTTCTTCCTCAATATGTACAGATGAAAACGCTACAGCCGTTTTTTCCATAAAAACAGCTGTAGCCGATATCGTGTTTTCTGTCGCCTCCGTATTATATATTTCTCCAGCAGTCGTCCCTCCAATTAAATATGCATTTGGGTATAAAACTCTCAATTCATCACAAACCTTGTATTTCAGCAGTAAATTTTTAGAACCAAAAATCAGAACAAATTGTGCCTTGCTCCCTAAATTGTTCATTACATTTTGTTTTTTATTTCCGTATTGATCATATATAATTTGTTCAATTTTCAAAATAATCCCGTCTCCTTTTTAAAAGTATAGTACTTCTTCATATAGTAGCTTTTTAAATATAGCCTTTCCTAATTTTTCCGATACCTATATTTTTATTCCTGCAAGTATAATTCAACTATTCAAATTATTTCGAATTTTTTATGATCAAAAAAGGATCGAGCGATTAACTGTCGAAGATTCTTAGAAACAAGTCCGCTGTTCCGTTTCTATAAAACACAGGAACATAATTTCAAAATGTAGGAGTGAGATACTCATGAGCCAAAACAACGTATTATTTGTCGATGATGAACCTAGTGTTTTAAGCGCAATCCGCCGGGCTGTCACAGACGAAAATTATCAATCTTTTTTTGCAGAGAGTGCAGCCGACGCGCTTGCCCTCATGGATAAAGATAGTTTCAGTGTTATCGTAACCGATATGCGAATGCCCGGAATGGATGGCTTAGCATTATTAAAAATTGTGAAAGCACAATATCCCAAAACAATTCGTGTCGTTTTATCTGGATATACACAACTATCACAATTACTTGTTACAATTAATCAAGGAGAAATCTTTAAATTCATTACAAAACCATGGACCAGCGAAGATGAACTGCTGCCGGTTGTTGCGCAGGCGGTTGACTATTATAATCTTCAACAGGAACGAGATATCTTAAACGACACCTTAATTGCCAAAAATATTACGTATCAAAATATGCTGCGTACGATGAAAGACAAAAAACTTCAAGAACAGGCTGACTTCCACAATTTATATAAAATAAGCACCTTATTATTTTCTCTATGGAAAAATCATATTATATCTTTTTCAAAAACAACTGCTACCAATCGACCTCTGCTTGAAAATGAAATAGTCGACATCTCAGCATTAATCTATTTAACATATCTTAAGCAATTACCCTCGGCAATTGCAACCAAGCCGATTTCTAATGTCATCGAGAACATACTTGCCAGTAGCGATGGACGCATTATATTTACTACCACAGCAGAAGATAATTTTACGATAACAGGAAATCACGATTTTTTCATAATGATATTCAAAATTCTCTTTCATATATTACCTGCTGAAGAAGACCAAATCAGTTGTACTTTATCCAAAAACACCGATACTACCGCTTCCAAAGGATTATCTTTCCTTATAGAGCTAACATGTGCCGCTCTTACCACACACAATAAAAATCAACTAAAAATAGCTTGTGCCTTATTAAAAAAAATGGGCACGCTTTATAGTATTGGTATTTTCTTCGGCACAGAACAGCCACATTCATGTTATGTAAAAATAGATTGGATATATGATTAAATATATATCCCCATCGGCAAATAAACGATTTTAAAATTTATTTTCTCTTAATTACAGCAAAAATACAGTCCATTTTCAGTTTCATATATCGTCAGGAACGTTGTACATCTGCGTTTGCATTCTTCTTATAAATTATAATTGGTGATTTTTTAGCTCCGAACAAATATAACTTCAATCCCCCCTACGCGGACATGTAGAATATCACTTATCATTGTGCAATAAAATATTTTCAATCGCACGATCAAGCAAACAGCGTAAGTTTTTTTTATCTTCTGCTGTGAAATCAGCCAGCATAAAGGCATTCCATTGATCGAGAATCTCTTCTAAAATCTTATGGATACTACGGGCTTTTTCTGTTGCATGCAGAATATACGCCCGTTTGTCTTCTTGACAAGTTTCACGGGTCAGGTACCCTTCCCTTTCAAGTTTGGCAACAGCTCTGGCTGTTGTAGTCTTATCAATTTTCACAATATCAGCAA
>JBOFWE010000442.1:0-2767 GCA_051653465.1 Selenomonadaceae bacterium
GCTGGCAATTTACGAGCCATGACAAGAAGTATGCCGTCCTGTAATCCTTGTCTTTTTGCTTATTACGATAGGCATTAAATATTTTGCGTAGCTCCTGGGGCTGTAAATCTCCATATTCGTCAGGCTTTATCCCTACGGCATACGCCTGTTCTTCTGTCGCTTCGATCCAGTCGGCTACAGACGTTATTTTTTTTGCGTTTTCTTCGGGACAGCTTCTTCCTGATCCTTTGCTGTCCCCGGCGTAAAAAGCCCTGTCGCAAGTACGGCTTCAATAATTTTTGCGTTCAGATGATCAAGGTCTCCGATAGTTTCACAATATTTTTCGATCAAATCATACGCTTCATCTTCATTTTTAAGGTCAAGGGCAACGACAAGGCCGAAAACCGTAAACTTTATATCTGCCTGCTGCACAAGCCCAACCGATCCGGCAGAAAACATAAAAACGATAGACTTGCCGATCAGACGTTCAAGTCTCGACAATTTTTTTATGCTATAGCACAATTCATATGGTTTATTTTCAATAATAATTTCAACTGTTTCTTTCACTTTTTTAATCTCCTTTTTCATTTAAGCATTTTCTAATCCCTATAAAAAAACAGGGGATATGATAACCATATCCCCTATTCTTTATGCCCCAGTAGCAGGCGGCGTGTCCGTCGTCAAATCACTGATTGCGCCGACACCTTCCAGCGTCACCTTAACCGTGCTGATAGCATCATGCGCATTATCATCGTCATATTCTGTGATATAGGCCCAGCCAGTACGATAGCTGCTATTTTTATATACAATCTTCACATTGACCTGTTTACTTTGGGTATAGCAATAATCAATTACTTTCAACCCATCGTCAGATGCAATATGCAAACCACTGTATGAGATAGACCAAGACTTCAGCCCTGGCACTTTACGTTCCCAGCCGCCCGAAGTCTTATGACTTGCATCGAGTGTATTTGCTTTTCGTGCAAGTGGCGTATTTCGCTGGCCACCTACAACAAGCCAAGTAGGAGCCGCTAACGTTCCTGTGTCTACATAAAGCAGCGTGTCTTTACCTGCTTCTGCGATGGACTGGGCCGGATTATCCGGCAAAGCTTTAAGCTGTGCGTCTGTTAATGCCATAATTTATAACCTCTTTCTTTAATTTGTTTTGTTTAATTTCAACACGGCCGTCAAGGTTCCGTGATAACCGCCATCAGCGGCGGGGAAACATTCTACCATGTCAATTTCTGCATCTATGACCTTATATTTTTCTATTGCCAAGGCTTCGCCGTGAAAGGTAATCAATGCGGATATATCATTTAAGGTTTCGTTGACTTCCTCTTTCCCGGCTGGGGTTCCCCAAACATCCATCGTAATCGACATACCCCAAATATTAACATCCTTTACCGCCACAGGTTTTGCCGTCACCCCACCGATTGTAATGTACGGAAGAGTTGCACACGTCGGAACCTTACCATAGATGGGAACCGTTTGACCATTTTTAAGCAACAAATATAAGGCTTTTTGCAACGGCACCAGCGGAATATCTCTTATCAGGATCATTGCAGCACCTTCTTTATATTTTCTTCAATTTTAGGCTTTTCTGATTCAACGGCTGGCCGCATAAATGGTTTTTGCGGCATCTTGCCATTATAGATATCCCCTTTGACGAAACTGCCTCTGATAATCATAGCCTGTTTGCCTTTTTTGTTGTACGTGATACGTTCACCTGTACCAAACTCAACAATATGGCTGTGCGACGATGTGGATTTTACAACCCCATAGGCGCTGCTAAAGCTCATTTCAGATTTAATCCCTGCTTTCAAATTGCCGGTTGGTCCCGCAGGTGCTAATCGTATCGCTTGTTCTTTTATCGCAGTAACGCCCGACGCGACGGCTGATTTTATTGCCTGTTGTGATGTTTTATCATATTTTTCAATATCAGCCATTGCTTTATATACAGCTTTTTCAATGTTTGCCGAAATTTTAAAAGCACTCATGGCCGCACCTCTCTTGTTGTCAGCACATAACAAGACGGGTCTGATATGTCCACATCAATAACATCATACGTATGCCCTTGTGTCGATACCTTGTCGCCTTTCACAATGGCAACCGGACGAATTTTAAACCCCTGTGTCACTAACATCGCTTGCCCGTCCCCCTGCGCTACCATTGGCGAAATTCTTTGCTTTAACATTTCCGCCCATACAGTCTTATATTCGACCCATGCACATTTAGAGCCAAAACCTTCATCCGGGCCTGTTTCTGTGTATTTTAAAAGCTTAAGGCGTTTATTCATTTTCCCTATATTCATCACGAGGCCCCCGTTAAACTAATATGAATCATCAACGCCGTTATACTGTGCGGCACTTCTGTGCTACCACCATCATTCGCCACCCGGTTTTCATACCAATGCGCAACCAAAAGTTTTATCAACATATTTTGCAATTCATTGGCAGCATCATAAGTCTTCCCCGTCGTTTCCTGTAGGTACTGAATCGCGGCTGTTTGCAGGCTTGATATCAAAGCATCTTCGTCAGCTCCATCCACTCTTAGATAAAGCTTTATGTCCTCTAGTTTCAATTTTCACCAACTCCATAAGAAAAAGCGGCCGCAATGGCCGCTTTTATTGATTATGCACCTTTTGTATTAATGAAAACAAGGCCGTGGGCGTCAACCAGCTTACCGTCTACAGCTGCAAAAGACTGATATACTTTATTGCGCGTCGCCTGTTCGATATAAGTCACAAGGTCAATATTATAGGCCGTATTGACCACATACTTATCAAGCT